>DASYWD010000511.1 GCA_035936415.1 Longimicrobiaceae bacterium | reverse complement strand
GCCGCGGTCGGCGCTCGCCGTGGAGGCGGGTGGCCGCTGGCATACATGGTGGAGCACCGGCCGGGCACCCGCCCGCTGGACGGAGGAGGCGGCGGCCCTGTCGCGGAGGGTGGCATGGCGCCCCGCACAGCCGGGGGTGGAGTGGGGCGAGCTGCGGCTCTCCGGAAGGGGCGAGGCGTGGCGTCTGCGAGTGATCCTGGTCCGCCTGGATCCCGCACGGGTGCGCCTCGTGCTCCGCGACAGCACCCGCGCCGCCGGCACCCGGGGCGCCTGGACCGTGGCCGCCGCGCAGCGGGAGGCGGTGCTCGCCCTCAACGGCGGTCAGTTCCGGGGCGCCGATCCCTGGGGGTGGCTGGTGCAGGGCGGGCGCGAGAGGCAGGCGCCCGGAAGCGGGCCGCTCTCGATGGCGCTGGTGGCCGACGCCGCGGGTGGGATCCGGCTGGTGGAGGTGGACAGCATCCCGGCGGTGCGGGAGCGGGGCGGAGTGGTGGAGGCGCTGCAGTCCTACCCCACGCTGCTCGAAGGGGACGGCGAGGTGCCGCTGCCGCTCCGGGGCGAGGGGGACGGAGTGGACCTGGCGCACCGGGACTCCCGTCTCGCCGTCGGAGAGCTGCGCGACGGCCGGATCCTGGTGGCGCTCACCCGCTTCGAGGGGCTGGGAGGCGTGCTCTCCGAGCTGCCGTTCGGCCTCACCATCCCGGAGATGGCCGCGCTGATGGGTGCGCTCGGGTGCCGGAAGGCGGTGTCGCTGGACGGGGGAATCTCGGGGCAGATGTGGCTTCGGCAGGCGGACGGCGGCGAGCACCGCTGGGAGGGGCTGCGCCGCGTCCCCCTGGGCGTGGTGGTCCTTCCCCGCGGCTCGCCGCGCTGAGCGGACGGCTACGCTTCCAGCTCCCCCGGAGCGAGCGAGCAGCGGGGGAGCCGGACGTCCACTCCGCTCCCCCGCCCCGGATCCCCGGCAGGTCAGAACCGGTACCCCACCGCCACGTTGAGAGATCAGCCCCGCGGCGTGGCGGTGGGGCCCGCGAGAATGCCCCCGTCCAGCACGAACTCGGCGCCCGTGGCGTATGCCGACTCGTCGCAGGCCAGGTAGACGACGAGAGCCGCCACCTCCTCCACCGTGCCGAACCGGCCGAGAGGCACGTCCCGCACGAGCTCGCGCATGCGGACCTCCCGCTCCGGACCCTCGCCCAGCATCGGCTCCCACATGGGCGTGAGGATGGCCGCCGGGTGCACCGAGTTGCACCGGATGCGCAGCCCCTGCTCGGCACAATAGAGCGCGACCGTCTTGGTGTGGTTGCGCACGGCCGCCTTGCTGGAGGCGTACGCCGCCGCGGCCGGGATCCCCACCAGTCCGGACCGGGAGGAGATGTTGACGATCGAGCCCTCCCCCGTGGCCCGCATGGCCCGGATCGCGTGCTTACACCCCAGGAACACCCCGTCCAGGTTGGTGCGGTGCACCGCCCGCCAGTCCTCCAGGCTCGCATGCTCCGGGTCGTGCGGGACGGGGCCCGCCTCGAAGCCTGTGATCCCGGCGTTGTTCACCAGCACGTCCAGCCGTCCCCAGCGGTCCAGCACCTCCTCCATGGCCGCAGCCCAGTCCCCCTCCTCGCGCACGTCCAGGCGACGGTACGCTACCCGGTCCGCGGCCATCGGTGCGATCCACGCGGGCTCGACGAGGTCGGTCACCAGCACGCGCGCCCCTTCCCGCTCGAAGGTGCGGGCCACGGCCTCGCCGATCCCCCGGGCCGCCCCCGTCACGAGGGCGACCCTGTCCTTCAAGCGAGTTCCCATTCCACTCTCGGCAAAGGTGCTGGTCCGCGATGCCTACTGCTCGGGGAAGATGAGTGTGACCTCCAGCGCACCCGGCTCGGGCCGCCCGGTCAGGGCGAGCTTCTGCAGGAGCGGCGACGCGGCCGGAACAGGTTCCACGTCCGAGTGAACGCAGCCAGGAAGTGCTGCGCCGAGGTGGAGCCTCGGAACCGGCTCATGCGACTCTCCCGCACACGGGTGGGCTGACGGGCCTGCTCTACTCGATTGTTGCAGCGCATTGCGGAGCGCACCTGCTGGTGATCGACTCCGGCCAGCTCAGGGATGCGGCGAATCGCGGCCGCGTAGCTGCCGAGTCTGTCCGTGTGGATCCGCTCCGGCGCAGCGCATGCATGGCCCAGGTTGACACAGCCATCGGCGGCAGTAGAGAATGTCCCGCGAGCATAGCTTCCGGGGCTTCATTGCGCTACGACCGGGGCCGATGCGGAGTCATTCCGTCCCATCGCCCTTCGGTCGCCCGTAGGGGATAACCCGAGTCGGGTGAGTAGCGCCACGTACCTCGGATCGGAGCGGATCGGCTCCATCCGCGGGTCCATGCGAAGCTCCCCGACGGGAGAGGGACCCCACTCCTCGATGCGCTCCAGCCAAGAGAACGCCGAGTCCCGTTCGCCGAGGACCGCGAAGACGGAGGCGCGGAAGTAGGCGTACTGCGGGTTGGCGGTATCCGCCCTCGCAAACACCTGGAGCGCCTTTGCACGATCTCCGCTCGCCGCATGCGCATAGGCCAGGTCGGCCAGCGGTCGAGGGTGGGAGGGGACGACCCTGAGTGCCAGCTCCAGGAGCCGGATCGACTCCGCGTACTCGCCCAATGCCGTATAGACGCGGCTCGCGTTGGAGAGCAGCCACGGGTTCTGCCGGATCCACGCGGAGTCCGGCTCCGCATGGATCGTCTGCCGGTAGTGCTCGCGCGCTTGGTCCGAGTGTCCCGCGTAGTGGAGCACCATGCCGTAGGTGTTGCTGATCTGGCGTGAGAGCGGGTCCAGCTCGCTGGCGCGGCGCGTAAGGACCACTGCCTCCTCGGGCCGTCCTAGCGGGACCATCAGGAGGCCGTACCACTGGTGGGCCGTCGCGTGGCTCGGGTCCAGCTCGATCGCGCGCTGGAACGCCCGCTCCGCGTCCGTCCACTTCCGCTCCCACACGAGAGCTTGACCGAGGGGTGCATAGGCAGCGGCCAGGTTCGAGTCCAGCTCCAGTGCACGAAGCGCCGCCGCCTTGCCCTTGGGAAACATCACCGCCGGGGGACCCAGACCAAGATAGCCCAGAATCACGTACGCATCCGCCAGACCGGCCCAGGCGAGGGCGAAGGTGGGGTCCCGCTCCACGGCCTGACGAAACAGCACCACCGATTGCTCCAGCCCCTGGCGCGATCGCTCGCTCCAGGCCATCCGGCCCCGGAGGTACAACTCGCGTGCGCGCGGGTCGACTGCCTCGCTGGCTACGGCCTCGCTCGCCTCCTCCGACAGTAGTCGATCCCCCCCGAGCCGCCGTACTCCAGTAACAATGAGGAGAACGGCAATCCCGCTGAGCACCAGGGAGAGTAGCCCGCGAGATCTGCGACTGAGGGTCGGAGACGGTGCAGGAATCTCTCGAGGGGCATCCGAAGTCGTCGTTGACTGATCTCGCACCCCCGAGACAGCCGTACCGGCCGGGGAGACTGCCGCCATAGCTGAATTGTCGGCGCGGGCGGCTTCAGTCTCGTCCGTGCGCTCCGGCTCCTGGGGCCGCTCCGAGCGGAGCCGGGACGCGAGATGGAGCAGTTCGGAATCGGGCTCCACCTCCAGCTCGCGCCGCAGGCGCGAGGCATGAGTTCGCGCGTGCTGAAGCGCTCCGCCCGGATCTCCCGCCGCGATCAAGCTCCGCATACAGCGGAGCGCGACGCGGGAGCTGTAGGGGTCGTGGGCTGCGAGGTGCTGCCACCACAGCGTTGCGTCCTGAACGTTTCCCTGCCTCTCCATCTCTTCCGCGAGGCGCTCCAGCGTCTGTGCGTAGCTGCGGGCGAGCCGATCCCGCTCCGCATCCACCCAGCGCTCGAACTCGGGTGCGTCGGTGAGGAAGAAGCCATCCAGGAACGCTCCCGCGTAGAGGCTCGCCGCCCGCTCCCGGTCGCACCGGCGGAGCGCCTCCTCGTATTCCCACAGGTCGCACGATATGCCCGACCCGCTCAGCCGCAGCTCCTCGGGCGTGGAGATCAAGACGCCCTCTCCGAGCGCCCGCCGCAGGTCGTAGGCGGCGGTCGTGAGCTGGTGCCGCGCACGCTCGCTCTCGCTCTCGGACCACAGCAGGCCGACCAGCTTGGCCCGGCTCATCGACCGCTGCGGTGTCGTGGCGAGGAGCGCGAGCAACGCCAGCCGCTTGCGCTGGGTTGCGCGGCCCGAGAGAGACTCCTCATTCAGGCGGGCGGAGAGGCCACCCAGGAGCTGGAGATACAGCATGGAAAGGTCGCGGGGGAGCGTCCGACGGACGGGGAGACTCTGGGGAGAGAGTTGGGAGACCCCCCCGGATCATCTTAGGCGTGCACGGTTCCTCGGGCAACCCGCCTCGTTCGGCGCCAGGCCCGGCTCCTCTCTCCATCCCGCCCACGGAGGCACGCATGAAGCGACAGTTCGCCGGACTCCTTCACCGGTCCGCAAAGCATGAGAGCCTCGGTTCCCGAGGCCGTCCGGCTGTCGAGGAGAACGCCACCGGCGCGTCTGCCGGACACTCTACTCCCAGGAGGTCGATGATGCTCCGTCTCTCCGCCCGTCCCGCGTTTGCACTCGCTGCCACCCTGTTGCTCACCGGGTGCTCGGACCCGGTGGGTCCGACCTCCTCCCTCCTCCCAACGGCCGCGTCGGCGAATCGAGCCTCCGGAGAGCCGCAGAAGTGCGACGCTGCACCGGCTGCGGGCGTCGGCGCGCTCAACATGGTGAATGGCGTGCACATGTTCGATATCGCCATGATGCGCGCTGCGCCGCAGGGTAACGAGGGGATGTTCCGCGCGGTCGCCAACTCCAGCTGCTAACAGAGGATTCTCCGGGGCGCCCACGCTTCCGCTGGCTCCGAGCGTGGATGTCGACTTCTGCACGAGCGGAAGGCGTGGTGCAGCGGTCGTACAGATTTCCGTCCCGGCCGATCGTTCTCCTACCCTCATTCGTAGAGTGCTCATGGCGAAGACCTTCATGCAGATGGCTTCCGACGCGATGGCGGAAGTGCCATCGCTCAGTCCCGAAGAGGCTCAGCGGCGGCTCCGGGACGACCCAAACGCCGTACTCGTCGACGTGCGCGATCTCTCTCGCATTCGAGAAACCGGGATGGCCGCCAGTGCCGCACCGATCTCGGCCGGAACGTTGCCCCTCCGCGCCGATCAGGAACTGCCTGAAGAATTCCGCGATCCGCGCCTCCAAGACCGCTCCCGTACGGTAGTGACGATTTGCGACGCAGGGCCCATGGCTGCGATCAGCGCGAAGACGCTGAAGGAAATGGGCTTCACGGATGTCGCGTACGTCGAGGGGGGCACGCAGGCGTGGAAAGACGCCGGGCTTCCGACGGAAGAGCCGCGCGACCAGTAGCCATCTCGCTGCGATCGGACGCGAGCACGGCTTCGCGGCACAGAGACGAACCCCCTCCGCCCTTCTCCGTGGTAGGGCCGGGGGGGGTTCGTCGCGTGTAAGGGTGTCACTCTGCGTCAGGGGACGTGATGCAGCCCCGGCCGTGTCTTGGAAGGACGCGTTCCGCCACGTCCAGCATTGCACCGGGGGTGCCGTGGGACCCCCGGTTGTATTTCGTGTCTCGCCCTCGCCCCTGCGGAAACTCGCCCGGGACGTTAGAATGTCCTTCCCCCGTGATCAGCTCACCCGAAGACGTCGAACATCCGCACCGTGCCTCAGCCCGAACCGCCGGGTGGACCTGGTGGAGATCTTCGACCTGGTCCAGGGGCTGGAGGTGGAGCACCGCTTCATGGAGCCGCGCATCCGGGGTACGACGAGGTGCTGATCAACGGCGACAGCGCCATCCCCGGCGTGCACTCGCTGGACCCCGTCTTCAAGCGGCTGATCGAGGAGGAGTAGAACCCATGATCGCGACACCTACGCTTGAGGATCTGCGCGCACGGCGGGAGGAGATCCTGGAGATCGCGGATAGATACGGGGTCTACGACATCCGGATCTTCGGCTCGCTCCTGCACGGCGACGCCACGCCGGAGAGCGACGTGGACCTGCTCATCAAGATGGAGAAGGGGAGATCGCTCTTCGACCTCGGCGGCTTCGTGTACGACCTGACCGAGTTGCTCGGCCGGCGGGTGGACGTGGCGGAGGACACGACGTTGCACTGGCTCATCCGCGACGACGTCCTGGCGGAGGCGGAGCCACTGTGAGCAAGAGAGCGGAGGTCTACCTCGCCGACATGCTCCAGTACGGACGGCGAATTCTCGCGTACACCGCGGGGGAGCGGGGGCGGCTGTTGGAGGACCGGATCCTCCGGGACGCGGTGATCCGGAACTTCGAGATCGTCGGCGAGGCCGCGACCCGGGTTCCAGCGGAGGTCCGCGACCGCCATCCCGAGATCCCCTGGAGCAAGATCATCGGCTTCCGCAACGTGCTGATCCACGGGTACAGGGGGCTGGACCTGCAGATCGTGGGGACGCGATCGAGAACGACCTTCCCCGCCTGCTCGAATCGCTGGAAGCCGTTCTCCGCGAGCGCGGCATCGACCCGGAGCGCGTCCCCGAATGAAGCTGGAGCACTCGCTGGGCCTCAACCGCTGGCTGTACGCGGAGCTTGGCGCGAAGGAGGTCACACGCCTCAAGGGCGACCTGGTGCGGCCGGAGCCCGGCGCGGCGGGCAAGGACCCTTTTGAACCGCGCCGGGACCACGCTCTACCTGCTGCGCAACCCGGCGCACCGCGGTGTGGGTTTCTTCCAGCGCAGCAGCTTCTTCCCCGATTTCATCGTCTGGCTTCACGACGAGGCCACCGGCCACACGCGCATCCTGTTCGTCGAGCCGCACGGGATGCACCACCACGGGCTCGGCTACCCGAACAGGAGCAAGATCGAGGCGCTGAAGAAGCTGGATGAGATGAGCGGGGAGCCCGCATTCCGGGACCGACGCATCGAGATGGGCGGGTACATCCTCACATCCACCCGGCGCGAGGAGATCCCGGGCGCCGAGGAGCTGACGTGGGAGGACCTGGCTGCGGAGTACCGGGTCATTCACCAAGCTGGTGACGAGTACATAGGCAGGATGCTGGGGTAGTGTTCACCCCTTCTCGGTCCGCAGCCATGAAAACAGGAGGCCCCGGTGGCCTCCTGTTTTTCTCCACGACGCGGTAGAGGATTCCTTGTATACTGGCTCCCGCCGGCGCAGTGCCCTACAGGCCCCCCGGTCGCAGGCAACTCCGGGCGGCGCTGCAACGGCCCTCATCCCACCGTCGGCGGAGCCGCTGCACCCTGTCGGCTCCGGGCCTCCGCAGCAGAGTGATCGTGCCCGTAAAGCGCGAAGTGCCGGTCTCCCTGGGCAACCAGCGAGGCCGTGTCGCACTCCGGGGAGCAGGAGGGCACGTCGACGCGGTCGAGCACGCCGGGCATGGTTCTGAACCGCTGGACGCCGGCCTCGATCCCGCGGGTGCCCGTGGCCAGCGCGACGAGGTGCAGCACCTCCAGAGAGGCCAGGTTGGCGCTGAAGGGGAAGACGTTTTCGTTGCGCTTGAAGCGGTGGTCGGCGGGCAGCCCCGCCAGGTAGGATGGGTCGTCCAGTTTCCCCTCCCGCTCCGTGGCCGCGTCGCCGCGGTTGTACGCCCCCAGGCACTCCAGGCACGTTCGCCCCGGCCCGACCGTCTGCACCTGCCAGTCGGCCCCGGTGAACCTGCCGCGCCTGAAGCGCACCTGGATTCCCCCGTCGATCACCGGGATCAGGTGCGCGTAAGCCACGTGATTCAGGACCTGGCGCGGCCACGGCCGGTCCACGCAAGAGAAGATCACGTCGCAGTCCAGGGCAGTCCGGTAGCCTTCCTCCTCCGTGACGGCTGCGGCCACGCGGCGGACGCTCACCCGCGCGGCGGTTGCCGCACGCCGGATCTGTCGGGCTGCCACGTCCACCTTGAGACGCCCGAGGTCGCGCCGGGTCGCCCCGAGCAGCCGGTCCAGATTGTGGCGCTGGACCTCGTCGAAGTCGATGAGCACGAACCGCTCGATCCCCATCCGGGCGAGCGCCTCGGCGACGATGCTCCCCACGCTCCCGAGCCCGACGATCCCCACCCGGAGCCGGGCCAGCGTGGCGTGCGCTTCCTCGCCCCAGACCGTCACCGTGCGTCTGAATTCCTCCCGCCAGCGCGGAGGGCGGACGAGGTGGTCGGCGAAGCTCACCCGCAGCAACTCCCCGGAGACACGCACCGAGCGGCACCAGCGACGCTCGTACTCCTTCCGCCCGGTGTGCTCCCACATGCGGGCGCTCCAGGCCCCGTCGCTCCCCACCGTCATCCCGAGCAGGGGCAGGTCGGTCAGGGCCAGGGCGGCCCCGGCCATCCGGAGCTCCGCCCGGATATCGTCCGGGCTCATCCCTTGCCAGCCCGGTCCGGGGTGACTGTGGAGGAAGGCGATCCCACACCCTTCGGCCACGGCTTCGCTCGCGACGCGCTCGAAGTACTCGGGATTGAAGCTGGCGTTGCCATGGCGCTGGCGCTCCCCCTCGCGGGGGAAGAGCGGGGTCTGCACCAGGGCGGTGAGCCGCGAGGATCCCTCTGAGGGCGTCCAGAGGGCGAAGAGGAGGTCCTCCTCCCGGTCCTCGCGGATCAGGTGTGCGGCCATCGCCGCGTCCAAGTCGCCGGCGAGGGCGACACTCAGGTCCTGCGGAAGCGTTTTCTCAGGCATGGGCGAAGATCCTGTTGATCTGCGACAGGAGGCGGCGGGTGGACCGCTCGCCGGCCCCCCACCCGAAGTTGTGGCTCCAGTAGCGCCACTCCGGGCCCAGTCCGCTCTGGATGATGTTGCGGACGCCGGGAACGGAGCCGTACTCCAGGAGCTGCGGTGTGGCGCGGACGTGGATGGACGAGCCGACGTTCCGGGGATAGTCCGGGGGCGCCAGCAGCCCCAGGTCGATCACCCGGTCCGCGAACCGGCCCACCGGGACCACGAAGCCGCGGATGACCGCGTAGACGTTGCCGTCCGCGCCGGTCACCCGCTCCACCTCGTAGCCTATCTCCCCCAGGTCCCGCAGGAGACGCTCGGGCCCGTACATCAGGACACGGTCGTCGGGGTGTTGTGATAGACGACGAAGTGCATCCCGTTGCGCAGGGGCACCACCTCGTCGAGGCTGCTGTACTTCTGCTGCTCGTTGCCGTGCCGGAGCACCAAGCTGGTCTCCGACGGCTCCTCGCCCGCGAGCGCCAGGAGCTCACGGACCGTCATCTCGGAGCGCGTCACCTTGTACGGCTCCTTGTCGATGTGGATGACGATCTCATCGTTCCCGCGCCCGGGGTGCTCCGGCTTCCCTTCCGCTGCCTTGCTGGTCATCTTCGGTCTCCAAAAAGGTGAGGGTGTGGGGCCGGTCGGCCTCACACCCTCTATAAACGGAATCCGCTGGTCCGATGTGCGCCTCGTCTACAAAGCGCCCCGATTTTGCCAATCGTCTGGTTACTCAGATCCCCAGATCCGCAGCCCTTCGCAGTTGTGATTGATGATGAAGCGGTCCGCCGCCGCCAGCACGGTGGCGACGTTGTCCTTCATTTTCAGACGAGAGATCCCGGGCTGAACGAGGACCATCTCGTACCTCAGTCCCGCATTCCGGCTTTCATTGAGCACTTCCTTCAGCAGACTGCGGTCTCCCTTGAGGAAGCACGACCCTTCCACCTCTCGCTCACGGCGGTTCACCTGAGACAGTATCCTCGCGGCGCCGCGGAGCCAGATCACGGACTTCACAACTTGGCTCGCCACCTCGTAGGCATCGGCGACTCTTGAGCCTGGGATCTCCCCGTGCGATGCCTTGCAATGATAGAACCGGATTACCACCCCTGCAGGCGAGCGCGTGAAGGTCACGAAATCCGCCATCTCACCCGTGCCATGGTCATAAAACACGACCTCCTCGTCTTGGGCCGGCAGGTAGGCGGCAAGGTAATCGTGGATCGAGTGACCATCCCGTTTATCGCCCTCCTCGTAGAACTCCTTCCGGATGTTCACTCCGAGCACGGTCCATTGGATCGCCTCCACCCGCGAGGGATCGAAGGGCGCAAGCACCGGAGGTGTCCGAAAGAGCTGCCCACCGTCGATCACCGAAAAATCCGCAAGGAATACCCGAGGTGGATGCTCCTGGAAGTAATCGGGGAGAGTCAGGTCGTCCCGGCCGACGATCACCACGTACTCCTCCGGAGGATTCTCCACGAGAGCGAATCGGGCACCGTCCGAAGTCAGCGAGTATTCGAGCGCGAGGTTCACGCCCCGGCCGGCGAGCGTGAGGCGAATGCACCCATTCCGCGTGGCGTCGACATCGATGCCGAGATCCACGTCGAGGATCGGCACCTCCGCCCCCGTGTCTAAATGCTTGAGGCGGCGGGGACGCATGTACACGTCGCGAGGCCAATCCACCGCAATGATTCCCTCGTCGGGGAAGGCATGGATTTCTTCACCCGTATCGAGATAGTCGAGCCCCGAGTCGGTGACCACGTCCCGGTGATTCTGGATTCGCCAGGCGAGCACTCGGGCCCACCCGACCAGCTGGGGGATCAGTGTGTGCCGGCTGCTCCATACCTTCGAGGCGGAGCTGTACCCGATGTTCTCGCGACGTCCCTTCGAATCCACGCCGGCCCCGACGACGTGTCCGCGGTGGTACATGACCCCGTCTGTACGGCTGATCGCGTTTTGCATGGCCGAGCCGGCGCCTATACGGTAGGACTCGGCATTGGCATGCAGGGCGCGCCTTCGCATCCCGATGTTGTAGAATTCGAGGTCCGTGAGCGTGGCGAGCACCCGGTTCACCTTGGTGAGCGGCAGAATCCGGTGTACCCTGCCCGTGAAGCTCGCCGCGACATGTTCGTACAGGCTCGCTGTTGACCGAGAGCAATGAATGAACAGGAGATTGCTCTCTGAGTGGTGATAGACCACGAACAGGTCATGCTCCACCGTCGAAAAGGCCTCGAGGCTGGTCCAGCGTGGACTGGTCTCCGCGCGAGTAATGAAAACCGTCGCACTCAATTCCTCGCTTGTCTGGCGGTGCACGACTTCGAACGGAGGCGGCAGGTCCAGATCCGCTTCCATGTCGATGTCCTCCGCCGGCCGATTCACCTGGAAGATCTTCAGATGATTGAACGGCCGGAGCGCGTGCAGCGAGACGTCGCGGTAATCGAGCTCGGGCCTGGCTGATTGGGTGAAGGTTGCGATCTGCTCGCGCATCTCGACTTCCTCCGTGATCCGCCCCTCGCTCAGGTTGGTGACGATCTGCTGCCAGGTCGCTGATTCTTCGAACAGCTTCTCCCGCTCGATTTCTATCTCTGAGGGGACGGCGACGAACTTTGCCTCGCCGATCTTCTCCTCCGCCTCCGTTCGGGCAAAGCGGCCGATGAACTGCAATGTGACCGCGAGCGAACGATGCGGTACGTGGATCGCAGCGATCTTCAGGGTGGGCAGGTCGAACCCCTCCCCGAGCATGTCGACGCAGATCACCCCATCCAATTCCGACTTCCGTAGCTGCTCGATCGTGCGCTTGACCACCTTGGGAGAAAGGCCGCTGTGGACGATCCGAAGGTTCAAGCCAGTGTTGCTGGCATAAACCTCCCTCAAGGTGTCGGCGCGCTGCCGGGAATCGGTGCGTACCATGACCAGGTGGATCAACCCGGCCGCTTGATCCTGGCTGAATACTTGTTCAGCGGCTTTCGCTATGACGATGTCGCTGCTTTCCCCGGCTGGCTCGACCGGGACGTAACGGATCGCTCCGAACACCCCATCCCGGTAAGCCTCGCTCAATGGATACGTGTAGACGAAATCGCCGTGCATTGCCTGCCTGTCCCGGCGGAACGGGGTAGCAGTGAAATGCACCTGTTTCGCACCGGGAAACGCAGACAGGAGCCTGTCCCAAGTCGGAGCGCGGTTGTGGTGAGCCTCGTCGACGAGGATTAGGTCGAAGAGGTCTGCCGGGGGGACCGCCACTCCCTGCGCGCCGGGGCTCACGCTGTTCGGTGTGCCTACCACTACATCGTAGGCCTGCAGCATCTCCCAGGCTTCCGGGTTCCGCAGTTTCCCAAAAACCTCTGTAACCGCAGGATCTGGGCACTCTTCGTCCAGCGCGCCGATCCTGCGCAGCGTGCTCAGCGATGCGAAGCTCTCCGCAATCTGATTTCGCACCAGCACGCTGGGGGTAACCACCAGTACACGGCGTGCACGAAGCCCGAAGGCGGCCATCATCAATACAGCCGTCTTCCCGGAACCGGTAGGCATTACGACGACGGCCGGTTCTTCGCGGAGAGTGAAGTGCGAGTTGATCGCGTGGATCGCCCCCAGTTGTGCTCTCCGCAGCCCGAGGCGACCGTCCTCTGCGACGGGATAGCGGAGGCGCAGGTAGTGCTCCTTGAAGTAGGATCTCCTGCCAAAGCCAACCTCATCACTGATCTCAAGACGGGGAGTAGCTCCACTTGACTCCTGGCGTGCGATGTCGGCGAGTTCCTCATGTCCTCCGTCTCGCAGCCAGGCGAGAGTTCCGCGCACGGCGGCTGCCCCAACACCGTCCGGGAGCGGATCATCCTCCGAGACGAGGGCGTCGAAGAAAGCATAGAGTTCGTCGGCGTACCCCGGGTGCGCAGCCGCAAGGGCTTCGACCAGTTGAGCATCACCCTGTTCCTCCCACGCGCGCTCCAACTGCGCGAGGAGCACTTCGAGCGCGGCTGTATCGGGTGACGGCATCTGCGTACTCCTATTTCTGTTTGGTGCTACTCCTGGGGACATCATCCGCTCGCTCATGGCCGCCAGTCCTTCTCGTTCCACTCGTTCCAACCGTCCCGAAGCACGTCCCGAGCCTTCCGCTTCAACCGATTCACCTGATCGAGGGTGAGCCCGAGGCGTTCGGTGAGCGGCTTCAGGCCTAAACCGTAGGGGTCCCTGCCTGAAATCGGCACGGGCGGTCCGTTGAAGAATTGCGCCAGCCCGACCTCTCGAACCAGCGGGTCCTCCACCCGTTCCATACACGCTTGCAGGAATCCCATCATCTCCTCTTCACGATCCGGAGCCACGCTCCCCTGGAAGGAAAACCCCAGCGCGCGCTCGACCGGGTTGATCGAATCCTCGCTCTCAAGGCTGACGTGGGGGGGCTCCACGCGCTCGCCACGACGGCCGTCACGCTCTCGCTTGGCATCAATCAGCCGCTGGTAGCAGAACGCCTTCCACGCCGTATGGGCGTTAGCACCCTGGGTACGGACTAGGGCGCGGGCGATCTTCCCCAGCGCAGCTTGGTAGAGATCGAGCGCCTCCTGCCAGTTTGTGCTATGCTTCGCCGCGGTGCGGAGTAACCACCCCATGTACTCCGGCTTTCCCACTCCGCTCGGGGGGTCCCCCAGCTCACCGCCGAACAGGCGCTCAATCGCTGCCTCAGCAGCCTCGTTTCGACCCTGGGCCAAAAGCTCGCGGTATGCGCGTGCGAGCACTGGCGCGGGAAGATCATCCCGGCGGGCGGTGCGTACATGGTGAACCAGGGCCGGAGTATCGAGCCGCATCAGCGCTTGGAACAGCGCGTCGTCATATCTGTCGCTCGGCGGGTCGGGCGTGGAGCGTGCCATTGGGCTCCGTGGCAACAGGTGAAGGTTCCATAAACTCTATAACGGACAAAATCGAGCCGATGTGCGCCGGAAGGGTGATGGGGCGGTCCCCGATGGCACGGCGGAGCCAGATCCGCACCGGCCGAGCCATCACTCGCGGGCGTCGAGTCAGCCGGCTCACACCTCAGCAACAGGTCGATGCCGGGCCCCTGTCATAAGACTGCATCACCCGAAAACGAGAGAGGGTGTGGGGCTCGCCGCGAGCCCCACACCCTCACTGAACGGATCACCAACGGGCGATGTGTACGAGGGTTACACCGCCTTCTCCCCCGCGCCAATCCAGTGCGGACAGTGCACAAGGTGTCCGCACCGGCCGCATTGGAACGGGTTGATGTTCATCTCTACCTCGCCGGCGATCCCCCGCCGTACCCGCTCCTCCGCCGCAGTCCGGGCCTTCGGGACACTTGCCTTCTGAATACTCCAGCGCGCCTCGTAGATGCACCCATCGGCGTCGGAGTACACGGAGAGGTCGAGGTCGCCGTCGCCCCCCCCGTGCAGGAGAGAGAAGGTGACCTTGAGCTGCTGGTCGAGATCGGTCCAGTTGATCCCACCATTCTTCACGTCGCCTTCGAGGGAGTCGGTCTCCAGCGCGATCACCCGCCGCCGTCCCCCGGGGCTCCGGAAGTAGCCGAGGACGTCGGTCCGCACCGTCCGCTTCCCGCCTTCCACTGTGACTTCCACCGTGGAGGGGAGGTCCACAGCACCCGGCACGGGTGTGTAGACGGCGGCGAGCCGCGCCACGCGGTTCTCCGCGTACCGCCGGTACAGTGGCAGCATCGGGTGGGGATGCTCGCGCCCTGCCAGGTCCGACCAGTACAGGTCCAGCACCCGCGTGGCGTCCAGCCGCGTGAGGGGCCGTCCCGTCTCGTTCGCCTCGCGGACGATCTGCTGCATCGCGCGCCGCGTCACCCCCACGTACGCGGGCCACAACGGCTCGGCGACCACGGGGAACTCCGCTTTCAGGCTCTCCTGCAGATAGATCCGGACCGCGCAGCCCGCGCCCGAGACGACGTAGGTGGACACGAGTTCCGGAAAGCTGCCGCCCCAGATCCCGACAGCACGGAAGGTCGCCTTCCCACCACGCTCCGCCGACCAGTCGAGCCGGGGAGCGGTGGACTGCTCCGCCCAGCGGTCCAGCAGGAGTGGGCGTTCCCGCTGGTGGTGCGCCAGGGTGGTGCCGCTCGCGCTGCTCGCGTGCGAGACGACCAGCGCGCGCTCCGCCCGGGTGACGCCGACGAACAGCAGCGCGTCCGCCTGGCGCGCATCGTCATCGGCGTCCTTCCGCATGCGCGGAGGGAGCCACGAGTCGTCCCGCTCCATCCCCGAGAGCGTCTGCCCGGCCACCAAGACGTAGGGGAACTCCAGGCCCTTCGAGGCGTGGCAGGTCATCACCCGCACGGCGTCCCCCCTCTTCGGAGGCGGCACCAGCGCGGGTGTCGCCCGGGAGAGCATGGTCCGGAGCCGGGTCCCGAAGCCGATGCGTGAGATCCGGGGCTGTACCCGGGGGTGGGCGTACCGGTGCGCTGCGGCAGCCGCGAGCACGGTGACGATCTCTTGGATCGCGAGCGCCGCCTCCGGCTCCTCGGCCCGCGCCACCAAGTCGCGGAGATAGCGCTCGTGCCCGAAAAGGAACGCGCACAGCACCTCCCGCCCGTCCTGCGTGAAAGTGAGCGGCTGGAACTCCGTCTGGAGCCGTGCGATCTCCTCCACCACGCCGCCCGCACCTGGTGCCGGCCGGGCCTCGATCCCGCCCTCAGGACCTATGCCGTCCACCATCTGCCGGATAGCGGCATCCAGCACCGCAGCGGGCACCTTCTTCCCGAACAGCGCATAGGCGAGCCGCGGCACCGCGGCTCGGGGAGCGTCCGGAAGTGAGATCACCGCCGCCAGGTCGCCTGCAGCGCCCTCCGCGGTGACCACGCCGCTCGTGACAGCGCGCACCCCAAGCCGGTTCAGCCCGATGGAGATCTGGCGCACGTCGATGTTGCGGCGGGCGAGTACCGCGATGTCGGACCGTGGCACGCCGGCGTCCACCCAGCTCTTCACCTGGGTCGCGATGTTCTGGCGCTCCGCCTCGTCGGAGTTCGCGAGCGCGATGGCTACGGCGGGTCCGGCCACCGGGTCGAGGTCCTGGTCGGCGCGCCAGCGGGCGGGCGGCTCCCCCTCGAAGTCGGGAGCCTCAAGGAGGGCGGCGAGGTGGTTGGCGGCCGCCACCACCGCGGGACCCGAACGGAAGTTGATGTCCAGCTCGTGGGTGAAGGCACCCTCGAAGTCCACACCGAACAGGTCGACGTTGTCCGGATGCGCGCCGCGGAACCGGTAGATCGCCTGCTGCTTGTCGCCGACCACCCAGGGAGGGTTGCCATCCCCGCAGATCTGCAGCAGCAGCTTGGCGACCGCACGGCTCACGTCCTGGTATTCGTCGACCATCACGAAGCGGTGCTTGGCGGCAACCTTCGCCCGCAGCTCCGCGTTGCCGCTAAGGATCTGCCAGGGGAGGAGGATGAGGTCCCCGAAGTCGACACCGTTCTTCCGCCGTTTCGCCTCCTCGTACGCCCGGTAGACGGACAGCAGACCCCGCACCTGCGGGCGCGTGTCCGCGTCCCCCTCCGCGGGCGCCCACGCGTCCAGCTCCCGCTCCAGATCCTCCGGCGTCCACAGCCGGTCCTTGAGGAAGGAGACATACTCGGCGGCTGAGGCGGCGGTGCTCTCCGGGTCCTTCAGGTCCAGGATGGCATCCACATCGGCGGTGGCGAGCACCTCCGCCACCAGTTCCGCCTGCGCCGGCTCGTCCAGGAGGATGAGCTCGCGGTCGGGGTCGAGACCGGCATCCGTCCTGAAGTGGTGCAGGAAGACGTAGCCCCAGGTGTGGAAGGTACAGATCTCGATCGCGTCCGCCGTCTTCTCGTCGAAGCGCTTCCCGATGCGGGCGCGGAGCTCCTCGGCCGCCTCGTTGCTGAAGGTGAGCACCAGGATCTGCTCGGGCCGGATGTCGTCGGGCACCCCTTCCGGGCGCTCCTCCGCGGGAGCGAGCAGATGCTGCACGCGGAGCACCAGCGTCTTAGTCTTCCCCGTCCCTGGCCCCGCCTTGACGAGGACCGGCCGGCCGAAGTCGCGGGCCGCATTCCGTTGCGCGGGGGTGGGAGGCCGCTCCGGGCGGGAGGCCCCCTCCCCGTCTCGATCCGCTCCCAGGTGGAAGAGCGCTTCAGCGAGCTGCGCCTGGACGAGGCGGAGCGGAATCCCCCGGCGAACGGCGATCTCCGTGGGCGGCGTGCCTCCCATCCACGCGGCCAGCACCTGATCCGCGGGGCAGAGGAACTCCACCGCGAACGCGTTGGCCTGGGCTTCCTCCTTCGCCTTCTCGCTGTACCGGGCCACGCCCGGCGCGCCCCCGCCCATGTAGGCGGAGCCGACTAGCGGGTCCGGCGGGACGCTCCAGTCGGACAGACGGTCGTGGAGCTCGAGATGGCCGAGTTCGTGCGCGATGACCAGGATCCTCTCCTCGGGCTCGGCATCCAGCGCCCGGTCGTACCGGAGCATGGGATCGCCGAGCTTCACCTCCGCGCGACTTTGCTGCATGGTTGCGGATGCGAGCGGCGTCAGGTACTTCCCGTGCCTCTGCCGGATGTGTTCCTTCATCCGATCCAGCAATCCTTCCGGTGCCCCACCGATCTCCTCGCGGAGCAGCCGGGCCCGGGCGCGGACGTACTCCAGGCTCCTCATCGTCCCTCCTCTCCGTCGTGCTCGCCGAGTCGAAGCCACAGCGCGCGCCGCTCGCCCTTCAGGTCCGCGATGTTCAGGAGATCCTCGTAGCTCTTCGGCCCGGCTCCGTATCCCCCACCGCGCGAGGCGGCGCGCGCGAACTCCGACGACTCCTCGAACTTGGCAGTGACGCGTCGGCGGTCGATCCCGAGCCCTCGCTCCACCCGCCCCGCGAGTGCGCGGCGAGCCGACGGCGCGACCAGCCGGGGGTACTGTGCAAAGACGGCGAGAAGCTCGATCGGCGTGTCCTCCAGCGCCTCGGCGATCTCGGCCGGTCCCTTCCCCGACTCCACGACCAGGAATCCCACAAGGTCCTGCGGGGGGCTCCCGGCCCCTTTATTCGGTCTCTCGGGAGGCTCTTCGGCAGCCACAGGGCCGCGATGCTCCTCGGCAAGCCACGCGAGCGTGCTCGTCACCGCCGCAGCGCCTGCACCTGCTGGCAGCTCGGCATCCTCCTCCGTGATTGCATCCATGAATGCGAACAGCTCCTCGGCGTGCTCCGGGTGCTTGACCGCCAGGCGTTCGATGAGTGAGGCGTCGCCCCGCTCCTCCCAGGCGGTCTCGATCTCCGCCAACAGGCGGGACAGGGTCGGCTTGTCAGTGGACGGCATGGTGTTCTCCTTTCGTGGGTGCCCGTTCGGCCCGTACATCGACGTCAGGGCTGTGGGTTCTGTTCCGTCCACTCCTCCCAGGCTCGCCGGAGTACCACCTTCGCCTTCTTCTTGCGCTGGTAGACCTGGAAGCGCGTGAGCCTGTACCTCAATGTCAGCGGTGGCCGATCGGGACGCTCGGGATCCGGCTCGTCCACCGGCGAGGGGTCGCCGAAAAACTGGTCCAGGCCGATGTCACGGACGACCGGATCGGCGGCCAGTTCCAGTCGCTGGCGGAGGAACGCCGTCAGCGCTTCCTCCCGGTCGGGTGCGACCGAGCCCTGCCACGGGTGGCTCTCGGCCACGTCTGCCAAGCTGCGCAGCTCGCCGGTCTCGTCGCTCTGCACCTCCAGCCCTACCACGTGCGCATCCCTGCGGGTCCGCTCGCGCAGGGCATCGTAGAGCCGGTCGAAGCAGAACGCCCTCCAGGCGGTGTGCGCCTGGGCGCCCTGGGATCCACGGAGTGCGCGTACGATCTGCAAGCAGGTGCTCTGGTAGAGGTCCTCCGCAGCGCGCCACACGGACTTCAGCGACACGCGCTTCTCGCAGTGCACGAGCAGCCAGCGCATGTACTCCGGATCTCCGACCCCGCTCGGCGGGTCCTCATTGCGGGAGCCGAAGAGGCGGGCGGCGACAGCCTCCGCCTCCTCGTTTCGGCCGGCAAGCCAGAGATCACGGTACGAACGAGCCAAGACCTCAGCAGGAAGTTGGGTCTTCGGCGTGGTACGTACATGCTGGACGAGTTCGCACCGCTCCAGCGCCATCAGCGCAGTGAAAAGCGCTTCGTGTCGCTGCAAGCGGTCTGGCTCGGGCTGGTGTGTGGCCATAGGCTCCGGTTCCGGGTTGGGAAGGGGCGGTACCAGCTATGAACGGATAGCGCCTCGCCGATGTGCGAGTAGGAGAGTGCGTGAGATGAACAACGCAGAGATCGCACGGGAGGGGGACTATAGCTAACAGTATCCGGCAAACTGGTCAAGCAATTGCGGCGATTACGCCCACCGAGTTGGCTCAGAAGGCATGGCAAGCACGGCTTGAAGGCAGCCAAACGCGCCGAAGGATCACACTTGGAGCGCAACTCGATCTGTCCAGGTCACCCCTCCCTCATCACCTGATTCAGAATGACCCGATACCGAACATTGGAAGAAGATGATAATAGAGCATCATCCTCGATAACCGGCTCGCGTCTCCGCCAAGAGACCGGCCAATACCCCTGAATCAGCCCTTGTACCGCGTCCCCGCCTACAAACTCCAGCTCGTTCGAGACAGAACCGTACCCATCCGCACCCGGCTCTGCAGAAGCCCCAGAGAAGCCGCGGACCTGTTCCGAGCCTATGTCGGCGACTCCGACCGGGAGCACATGGTGGCGATCTTCCTGGACACCCAGAACCGCTTTATCGGTGTGCACACCGTCGCGACCGGCACCGTCGACTACTGCATCGTGGGCCCGCGGGAGGCCTTCAAGGCGGCCCTCCTCTACAACGCCACCAGCCTGGTGCTCGCCCACAACCATCCTCCCGGAGAGCACAACCCGAGTGACGATGACATCCAGCTCACGCGACAGCTCCAGGAGGCGGCCGAGCTTCTGGACATCGTGGTGATGGACCGCATCGTCATCGGTGAGTCGGGCTACGCGTCCTTCATTGAGCTCGGTCTCCTCGACCCGCCGGCCGATCCGCCCAGCCCGCGTAAGAAACGCAAACGCGAGACGTAGATCCATCCGGCTGCACTGCCTGCACTGCCCGCTCTACCAGTACCACCAGCACTGCCTGCATCGCCTGCATCGACGCGCTTGACGGCGGTCGCGCTCCTGCGCGTGGATACTTGGGAGCCTCTTCGCCTTCTGTCGAGCATCGGGTGAATCACCTGACGCTGGATTGACTCTCGACCAGCGCCGCAGTAATTTGTCCTCATAACGAGGAGGCATTATGTCGAACAATCAGCGCAGAAGCAGCTCTCCCGGCCTCTCCCCGCGGGAGGCCGCCTTCGCGACAGGTCTGTCGGAGAAGACGATCAACCAGGCCATCGACCGGGAAGAGGTGCAACTCCTCCCGAAGCGGCGCCAGGACGAGCGGGAGCGCATGCTGGGGCTCCCGGACCTCGTCTACCTCCGGCTTCGGAACGACGTCGGACGCCTGCTCTCTCCGGAGGGCAAGCGGAAGCTGCGCCAGCAGCTCGGCCACTGTGTCCGCGAAAGGCAGAGGCCGGAGGTGGTCACCATCGGTGCCGTGGAGGTCCGGATCGGGCCGGAGGTCGAGGCCATCGAGCAGAATCTGGAGCGGATCGAGCAGGCACGCTCCTTCGTGACCAGTGACCCGGAGGTGCGCGCCGGCGAGCCCGTCGTCCGCGGCACCCGCATCCCGGTGCACATGCTGGGCGACCTCGCGGAGCAGGGGGCGAGCCGCGAGGAGCTCCTGGAGGACTACCCGGCGCTGACGCCCGAGACGCTCGACGCGGCGCTGCTCTACGCGCGGATGTACCCGCGCCGGGGCCGTCCACGCCGCGCACCCTGGAAGAACGGGGTCGTGGTCAGGAAGGCGTCGTGAGCCGTCCACTCCAGGCCTGCCACACGGCGGTCCGTCCGGGCGAGAGGGATTCGTGATCCAGTTCCTGATCGACGAGAACCTCTCGCCCCGCCTCGTGGAGACCGCCAACGCCCTCGGCTACAACGCGTACCACGTGGTCCACCGCGGGTGGTCGTCCCTGAAGGACCCGGAGGTGCTGCGGCGCGTGCTCGCCGAGGACCTGACGATCGTGACCAACAACTGGAGCGACTTCCGGCCGATGCTCCAGCGGGAGGAGGTGCATCCCGGGATGGTAGTGATCCTCCCGAACGTGCGGCGGGAGCGCCAGGTAGAGCTGTTCACCGCCGCACTGCTGACCATCCGCGAGCATGATCCGCCACTCGACATGGTGAACACCGTGCTGGAGGTGGACGCGGAGGGCACGGTGGTTATGTACCGGATCCCGAAGGACTCGTGAAGGCCTCGGCATCTGGCCGAAGCGCATGAAGAAAGGCCGGAAGCCCTTCCGAAGAAGAGCTTCCGGCCCATTGCCCCCGGAGGATTCGAACCTCCACTAACGGTTCCAAAGACCGCTGTGCTGCCATTACACCAGGGGGCAGCCGCCGGCCCGGAAAGGCCGGAACAGACTGGAAAATTTAGCCGTTTCCGCCAGCAGGGTCAACCGGAACCGGGAACCCGTCCAGACGTCGTACCCCACCTCCTGCCCAACGCGCCGGCAGTCGGCCGGAAAGCCGTCTGCGCCTCACGAACCTGGCACCGTCGCGAACGCAGGCCCATGTTGAAGCGGGCGCCAGCTTTCCTGGTGCGAGCGCCCCCTCCAGGGGACGGATTCAGCGGGAGCGCGAATGCAAATCCTGTTCATGCGGCAGGACTGCGGCGGCTGTGGCGGGGACGTCCCCATCTGGTCGGACGTCTGCGGGCGGTGCGGCTTCGTCCTTCACTCGCCCCGGCGTCTCCGCGCCGCCGGCGTGCTGTACGTCGTGCTCGGACTGATTCTCGCGGTCCCCATGGCGTACCTGATCGCCGTGATGGCCGGCATCATCGCTCGCTCGGACGACCCACTCTCCCGGACGCGCTTCACCGGCAGCACGTGGGACGCGGTGTTCGCGTTCGGCATCCTCGGCTTGGTGTTGGCAGTCGGAGTTCTCGGCATCGTGATGGGCGTGTGGCAGATCCGCCACGGCAGGCGCAACCTGAAGCTGGTCAGGATCGCGATGGTCTGCTACCTGGCCTTCTGGGTCGGCGCGACGCTCATCGTTTACCTGGGCTGAGCCGGCCGAATGCTCCGGGGGGGAGGAATGCAGCGCGCGCCATCCCCGGGCGAGGCGGCGCACTCGTGACGTCAGGTGCTCATCACTCTCCGTCGCAGCCGGACTGACCCACCACCGGCAGCTCCGAAGCCAGCGTCTCCGCCGTCCAGGTCGCCAGCCCGAGCGCCCCCACCCGCCCCTCCGCCTCCCCCCGCTCGTCCGCCGAGGGGAAGACCCCGAAGAGCGAGGCGCCGCTCCCCGCGAGGAGGCAGACCAGCGCCCCGGCATCCTGCATGGCCCGCTTCGCCGCCGCGAGCACCGGCACCTGCTCGAACGCCGCCGGCTCGAAGTCGTTCTCGGCGAGGGCGCACACCCCCGCCCACCCCCCCAGCAGCTCCGTCCCGAAGGCGAACGCCTCCGGGGCCGTCCGCCCCGCCCGCCGCTCCGCCACGCGCCGGAACGCCTCGCCCGTGGGCATCGGCACGCCGGGGTGGGCCACGAGCACCGGGCGCGGGGGGAGCGCCGGGAGCGCCAGCAGCCGCTCTCCCCTTCCCCACCCCAGCGCCAGCGTGGAGCCGCAGAGGAAGAACGGCACGTCGCTCCCCAGCTCCGCCGCCATCTGCAGCAGCTCCGCGCGCCCGAAGGGCTCCCCGTGCAGCGCGTTCAGGGCGCGCAGCATCGCAGCGGCGTCCGAGCTCCCCCCGCCCAGCCCGGCCGCCGAGGGGATCCGCTTGGTGAGCGCCACCTGCAGCGCGGGCTCCCGCCCCAGCTCCCGGCCGAAGCGCTCCGCCGCACGGACGACCAGGTTGCGCTCCGGCGGCCCCGTGTCCACCCCGCCGGCCACCCGCAGCCGCACCCCGGGCCCGCCAGGCCGCACCTCGACCGTGTCCGCCAGCGAGACGGCGCAGAACAGCGACTCCAGCGAATGGTAGCCGGACTCCTCCCGCGCCAGCACCCGGAGCCGCAGGTTCACCTTGGCCGGGGCCTCCACGCGCACGACGCTCATGGCCCGCGCGGCGTCGGGAGCGTGGTGACCTCGTCGCGCTCCACGATGTCCTCCACCGTCTCCTCGCTAGCCTCCACCTCCTTCCAGCTCAGGTTGAGACGCCACACGTACCAGAGCCCGATCAGGGTGACGGGGATGAACCCGCCGATGTGGAAGCCGATGGCGAAGGAGACCGCCTGCCCCGGCGGGACGCCCCAGAGCCCCAGCCCCAGCTTGGACGCCGCCTCGAACGGGCCGAAGAACCCCGGAGACGAGGGGACGGCCACCGCCAGGCTCACCAGCGACTGGAGGAACACCGCCCCCGCGAAGGGGACGTCGATCCCGAAGGCCAGGAAGGCCAGGTAGAAGGAGAGCGCGAGGAAGGTCCACTGCGCCGCCGCCCAGGCCACCGAGATGGCCAGGAGCTTCGGGTCGCGGAGGACGCCCAGGCCGCCCAGGAAGGAGTGGAGCGCGTCCACCAGCGGCCGGCGCAGGCTGGACGGAAGCAGCCTCTCCGCGACGCTGTCTACGACCTCCACCGAGCGCTCCGGCGCCAGCGCCAGGACGAAGAGCAGGGCGCCCAGGACCCCGGTCAGCACGGCTACGACGCGCGCGGCCGACCGCGGATCGACCCCGCCCACCTCCACCATCGCCGGGAAGGAGGCCGCCGACATGGAGGCGAAGAGGAGCGCCACGATCACCAGCCCGTCCAGCACCCGCTCCATGACGAGCGACGCGAGCACGGCGCCGACGGGCACCCCGGCCAGGCGGCCCAGGCTGTACGCCCGCGCGAACTCCCCCACCCGGGCCGGGAGGAGGTTGTTGGCGGCGAAGCCGATGGAGACCGCGGCGTAGCGCGGACGGAAGGGGATCCCCTCCGCCACCGGGCGCAGGAGCGCCCTCCAGCGGAGCGCGCGGATGGCGAGCCCGGAAGTGGCGACGGCGACGGCCAGGAGGAAGAGCACCGGGTCCGCGTTGCGGACGTGGTGCACTACCTCCGCAAAAGAAACATCGCGGAGAGCCCACCAGAGGAGGAGGAGGCTCACCGCGATCCCGAGGACCGCCTTGAAGTTGAACTTCATGGATCAGGAGGTTGTCGGCTCTTCCACACCGAGGCGGACGAGGTCGAAGAGCTCGGCGATCCGGTCGCGCAGCTCGGGCGACGCCCCCGCCGCCAGCCCCTCCACGGTGGGGCGCAGCGCCAGCGCCTCGCGGAGCGCGGCCGGGCCGCGGAGGAGGAGCGACTCGATGGGGATCACTCCTTCGTCGGTCTGCACGGCGCTCTCCGGGGGTGCGGGAAGGGGCGAGGGAGCGGCGTCCGTCGGAGCGGTGGGCTCCGCCTGCGGCGCGGCGCCGGGGAGGGCGGAGCGGAGCCGGGCGAGCGCGGCCCGCGCCTCCGC
>DASYWD010000510.1 GCA_035936415.1 Longimicrobiaceae bacterium | reverse complement strand
CGCCAGCAGCCTGCGCACGGTGGCGACCAGCCGGGGGCGGTCCACCGGCTTGGACAGGTACTCCGCGTCGGCGGCGGCGCCATCCAGCTGCGCGCGGTCCATCCCGGTGAGCATCAGCACCCTCGCCCGGCGCCCCCACGGCTCGGCGCGCAGCCGCTCCAGCGCCTCGGGCCCGGTCACGTCGGGGAGCATGGCGTCCAGCGTGACCACGTCCGGCGCGTGCTCGCGGGCCAGCCGCAGCAGGTCCGCCCCGGTGCCGCCGGTAAACACCCGCAGCCCCTCCGCGCGGAGGATCCGGGCGATCGCGTCGCGGATCATCACGTCGTCGTCCACCACCAGCACCGTGCCCCCCGTGGGCGCCCCGGCGGCGCGGCCGGGCTCCGGCTCCGCGGGCGCCACCGCGATCCGCCGGACGGGGAGGCTCACGGTGAAGGTGGAGCCCTCGCCGGGGACGCTCTCCACCGTGATGCTCCCGCCCATCAGGCGGCAGAACCGGTCCGCGATGGCGAGCCCCAGCCCGGTGCCGCCGTAGCGCCGCGTGGTGGAGGGGTCCGCCTGCACGAAGGGCTGGAAGAGCCGCTCCATCTGCTCCGGGGTGATCCCGATCCCGGTGTCGCGAACCCGGAACACGGCTCGCCCCCCGTCCCCCACCGTGCCCTCGCACCGCGCCTCCACCCGCACCGCCCCCTCCTCCGTGAACTTCACCGCGTTGGCGACCAGGTTGAGGAGCACCTGCCGCAGCCGCACCCGGTCCGCCAGCACCCACCCGGCTCCCGGGGCGACCTCCTGCTCCAGCCGCAGCCCCCTTCGCTCCGCCAGCGGGCGGACCGTCTGGGCCACCTCGCCCACCAGCCCCGCCACCTCGAAGGGCTCCGGTGACAGCTCGATGCGCCCGGCTTCCATCTTGGACAGGTCCAGCAGCTCGTCGATGAGCCGGAGCAGCTCGTAGCCGGAGGCGCGGATCCGCTCCAGGTCGGGGATCATCGCCCCCGGCGTGGAGGGCTCCTCCACCAGCACCTCGCAGCTTCCCAGGATCCCCGAGAGCGGGGTGCGCAGCTCGTGGCTGACGTTGGCGAGGAACTGGCTCTTGGTGCGGTTGGCCGCCTCGGCGGCGTCCTTGGCGTGCTGCAGCGCCTCCCTCACCCGGGCGCGCTCCGAGACGTCGCGCAGCACCACCAGCTTGCCGCTGATCCCGCTCCGCCGCGCCGAGACCGCGGACACCCGCACGTCGAAGGTCCGGGCCTCCTCCCCCGCGCCGACGCTCAGCTCGGAGGCAGCGAAGGTGCGGGTCCGCCCGTCCCAGGCGCCGCCCAGGTCCGGCAGCTCGGTCACGGGGCGGCCGATCACCCGGCCCGAGGGCGCCCCCAGGATCGCCTGCGCCGCGGGGTTGATGTCCACCACCCGGTCCGCGCCGTCCAGCACGATCACCCCGTCCTGCATCTCCTCCAGCACCGCGTCGCGCGCGACGGGGACGATGGAGAGGAAGCCGAAGCGGAAGATGCCGACGGTGAGAAGCGCCCCCTTCAGCGGGAAGACGAAGGGGGTGAGGTTGATCCCCGGGAGCGGGCTGTCCCCCAGCAGGAAGAGGAGGTTGGGGATGGCGGTGACCACCCACCCGGCCACCAGCATGGCGACCTGCCAGCGGTAGAGCCGGGGTGCGTTCGCGGCACGGATCAGCAGCAGGAGCATGCTGAACAGGATCAGCGCGTATGACACCCACACGTTGACCCAGAAGCCCACCCCGGGGACGGCGGCGAACTCCATGCGCCCACCCTGCTCCACCATTCCGTACGACTGGAAGACCCAGTGGTGGTGGTCGTTGGTGAAGACCAGCCCCACGAAGGCCAGGTGCGCCGCGACGAGCAGCCCCACGCTGGCGCGGGTGAGCCCCCGCCCCCAGCCGGCGTACTCCACGGCCAGCAGCAGCCACCCGATGGGCTGCGCCACGATCCCCAGGTAGATGAACCCGATCCAGATCGCCGCCCACGTCCGGTCCGCGGCGGCCATGTGCAGCCCGTACGACAGCGCCCAGACGGCGCCGCCTCCCATGAGGATGATGAACCCCGGCGCGCCGCGGACGTGGCGGTGCCGCCAGGCGTAGGCGCCCAGCAGCGTCAGGATCAGCGCCGAGAGGACGAGGAGGGGGAGGAACGGGGAGGACTGCCAGACCATGGGGAGCGGGGGCCCGGGGGCTGGGAGCAGGCGCAGGGGCGGAACGGAGCGAACCGCCGATCCCTGAATAATATGCGCCCTACCCGGTGCGACAAGCTCCCGCCCGCGACACGCCGCAAAAAAACGGGCGGCGGGCCGGGAGGTCCCCGGCCCGCCGCCGCGTGCGCCCTGCCGCCCCGGACTACAGCCGGAAGCGCAGCCCCACGTCCGCCCGGACGAAGCTGGCGTCCGGACCGCGGCCCTCCCCGACGGGAACGGTCACGTAGCTGACCTCGGGGGTGAACGAGACCACCGGCCCGAGCCGGTAGTCGAGCCCCGCCCCCACCTGGAAGCCCAGCTCGTTGCCGGCGTCCCCGGCCTTGTAGTAGACCACCCCGCCGCGCAGATAGGGTGAGAGGCCGGCCATGGGGAGGCCCAGGCGCGCCCCCGCGTCGAACCCCTGGACGTCGAAGGTGTCGTCCACGTCGCCGAAGACGTCGTCGTCGAAGTCGAACTGCGTGTAGCTGTAGCCGCCGTACACCCCCAGGGTGGGCGTGACGTTGAAGATGGCGCTGGCCCCGAGGCCGTACCCCAGCGCCAGCCCGTCGCCGAACTCGCCGGTGGGGAAGGCGAGCCCCGTGCGCGCCTCCACCGAGAAGGGGAGCATCCCCTGCGACCGGGCCGGGGCCGCGAACACCACCGCCGCCAGCGCGGCGGCAACCAAGGTCGAGCGCTTCATCGATTCCTCCGTTACTGGATTCGTCGCGAGACTTCTCTCTGGCCGGGGGTGCTCACCCCCGGCGCGGGGGCCCCTTGCAATTGCCAGACCCGGAGCGCGGAATGCCCCGCAACGCAACTCGTTGCGGGGCATCCGCTTGCCCGGACGGGGAGGAGCGCCTGGAGCCGCCGGCCCCGCCCCCCGGGCCTCAGGAGAAAGCTACCTGCACTTCCCCTTCTTCTTGTTCTTCGGCGTGCAGGGCGTGGGGCCGGTCTCCTCCGGCGGAGCGGCCGGGGCGGCGACCAGGCTGTGCACGAGGTGGTTGTTCGTCGTGAGCGACAGCTGCACCACGCCCTTGCTGGAGGCGTCGAAGAGCGCCTGCTTCACCGTGGCGGGGGCGGCGCGCGGGGCCTGCTCCAGGTACAGGGCCGCGACCCCGGCCACGTGCGGCGACGCCATGGAGGTGCCGCTCTTGCTCCCCGTGGAAGTGGGGCTGTCGTAGGTGGCCGACGTGATCCCGGAACCCGGGGCGAAGAAGGTCACGCAGTCGCCGTAGTTGGACCACGCAGTCTTCCGGTCGCTCCGGTCGCTCGCGCCCACGGTGATCCCCTCCGGGAGCCCGCCGGGCGCGTTGTTGCAGGCATCGATCCCCACACCGCCGTTCGGCACCCCGTTACCGGCGGCCATCACGACGGTGACGCCCGACGCGATCAGGTTCCGGGTGGCGGCGTCCACGGTGGGGCTCCGCTGCGGGAGGAGGGACCCGATGGACAGGTTCGCCACCGCCGGCAGGGTCCCGTTCTCGGCGACCCAGTTCATCCCCGCGATGATCCCCGAGAAGGAGCCGCTCCCCCCGCAGTCGAGGACACGGACGGCCACCAGCTTCACCTGCTTGGCCACGCCCCACGTCTTCCCGCCCACGGTCCCGGCCACGTGGGTCCCGTGCCCCTGGCAGTCGGCGCCGTTCCGGCCGTCGGCGAAGGCGTCGAAGCCGGAGACGGCCCGCCCCTCGAACTCCACGTGGTCGTAGCGGATCCCGGTGTCGATGATGTAGGCCGTGACCCCGCTCCCCGCGTGGTTGTAGGTGTAGCTCCCGTCCAGGGGGAGCGCGGCCTGGTCGATCCGGTCCAGCCCCCAGGTGGCGGGGCTCTGCACCGTCGAGGTGGTGACGATCCCGTCCTGCTCGATCCCCACCACCCGGGCGTCCAGGCGAAGCGCCTCCAGGACCACGTCGGAGATGTCGCCCGCGAAGCCGGTGATCAGGCTCTCGTAGACGTACTGGGGCTTGATCCCGTACTCCAGCGCCACCAGGGCGGGGTCGGCGGCGTCGTCGAGCGTGACGATGTAGCGGCCGGGAATCCCGCCCTCGGTCGTGCTGAAGGCAGGGGCGGTCTGTTCGACCCGGGGGGCAACGGCCTCCGAGTCGCAGGCGGCGAGGCCCGCAAGGGCAAGCAGTGCAACGGTCCGGCGCATACGTGCTCCAACGCTGGGAGTGAAGGAAGTGCGTGCGACGCCGGCCTTCAAAGCAGGGGAGGTGCCAGGGAGGCCCACTCGCGTATGTCCTTGCAGGAAGGCTCTTTACCCGCAGGGCGAGAAGGGCGTGGCGGCCCGACTTCACAATTACGGTGCAGGCGAGTCCGCTTTTTGGGGCAACGCGCCCCGTTCCAGGGCAACACGCGGAACGGCGGCGACGGGGACTCCGCCGGGGGGGAGATGAAGGCGGAGGATCAGTCCGGCTCGGCGTACGGTCCGGCCAGGAGGCGGTTCACCGTCTCCAGCAGGCGGGCGGCGGTCACCGGCTTGGCGAGGACCTCGTCGAAGATCAGCTCCGCCTCCGACTGCTCCGCCGGGGAAAGGATCTGCGCGGTGACCGCCACCACCGGGAGGGGGGCGGCCACCCGCTCGCGCCGGAGCTGGCGGGTGGCGGTCCACCCGTCCATCACCGGCATGCTCAGGTCCATCAGCACCAGCCCGGGGAGGGTGCTGCGCGCCGCCCGGATCCCCTCCTCGCCGTCGGCCGCCTCCACCACCTCGAACCCCGCCTGCCGCAGGACGTAGGCGAGGGCGCTCCGCGGCGCTTCGTTGTCGTCCACCACCAGCACCCTGGGCCCGCCGCCCGCCCCGCCGAAGGCGCGGCTCCCCGC
>DASYWD010000509.1 GCA_035936415.1 Longimicrobiaceae bacterium | reverse complement strand
GCCACGGCGCGCAGCGGGTGCCGCGCCCCCTCCGTCACGGCCGAGCGGCGGAACTCCAGGTAGTCGCGCACCCGCTCGGCGCGCCGGGCGGCCGTGGTGCGCAGCGTCGCCATGGAGGCCGCGTAGTGGTGGTGCGCCGCCTCGCGCAGCGTGAGCACGGTGCCGTCGGCGCGGCGGATGGCGCCGCCGACGCTGGACGCCTGCTCGTACGTCATCCCCACCGCGCCCAGCAGCGTGGGCCAGGACACGCCGTAGCCCGGGTAGAACTCGTCGTACCCCTCGCGCCGGAAGTACGGCCACCCCTCCCGGTCGAAGGCCGCGGCGTTGCCGGCGGCGAACACGTCCCACCAGCGGACGATGTTCGGGTGGACGTTGCGGTTCACCGGCTCCATGGGCGGGGCGAAGAAGTAGGTGGAGCCGGACCCCATCTCGTGCAGGTCCACCGCCACGTGCGGCCACCAGGTGGTGAAGGTCCGCACCCGCCCCCGCGACTCCGGGTGGGAGAGGATGAACCAGTCGCGGTTCAGGTCGAAGAGGTAGTGGCTGGTGCGCGCGCCCGGCCAGCTCCCGGTGTGGATCATGGCCGCGGGCGAGACCGGGACCCCCAGCGCGCCGCGCATCCGCATCACGTCCTGCACGTGCCTCTCGTGCCCGTCCGGGTTCTGCACCGGGTCGATCAGCACCACGGTGCTGTCCAGGATGGCGCGCGTGTCCGCGTCGCGCCCGGCGGCGAGCTGGTACAGGGTGGCGATGGCCGCCTCCGTCCCCGACGCCTCGTTGCCGTGCACCGTGTATCCCAGCCAGACGATGGCCGGCGTCCGCGCCGCCGCGGCCCGCAGCTCCGCCTCGGGGACGCCCACCGGGTTCGCCAGGCGCTCCGCGTCGGCCCGGATGGCGTCCAGGCGGCGCGCGTTGGCCTCGCTCGTCAGGGTGACCCGCAGCACCTCGCGCCCCTCGAAGGAGTGCGCCACCGTATCGAGGCGCACCCGCGGGCTCGCCGCCGCGAGGCGCTCCACGTAGCGCATCAGCAGGTGGTGGGGGGTGAAGCGCTCGCCCACCTCGTAGCCGAGGACGCTCCGCGGGGTGGGAACGGCGGAGTCGTAGTCGCCGCCGGCCGAGAAGGCGTGCTGCGCGGCGGCCGGGGGCGCGGCGCAGAGGGCGAGCGCGAGGAGGAGCGCGGTGTGCTTCACGGGTCTCCGTCGGTGGGGAGGGAGGAGTGTGCCCCGGGAATGTGGGCGGCGGCCGGCGCGGCCGGCAAGGGGAGGGTGCAGCCGCGTGTCTGCCAAGTGGCTGCTCCCCGGGAAGATACGGCCCCCAAACATGCGTCGCGCCATGTAGCTCCCTGGTATGCTTCGTGCGTTTGAGAACGCCCCGCACGGCACGCCGCGACATCACGGGCGAACCTCCGGGCGGACGGGAACCGAGCACGCGAAGGTGCGAGATGGTAAACGCTTACGAGAACAGCCGCGCCGCCGTCCGCCCCGCCGATCCGCGTGCGGACCCGGAGGTGGAGCGCGCGTACGAGCGGCGGATCGACTGCTGCGACTCGCCGCGCACGCGCGAGCGGAGCGGCGG
>DASYWD010000508.1 GCA_035936415.1 Longimicrobiaceae bacterium | reverse complement strand
GTGCCGGTGGAGCCGGCGCCGCCCGCCGCACCGCCCCGCGAGGCGGTGCGGGAGCTCTTCGAGAAGCCGGTGGCGGAGCTGACCCCGGAGGAGATGGAGCGGATGAAGGCCGCCTTCCTGGGCGACCGCTACCGGGCGCGTCCGCGGCGCATGGGCCGCGTCGGCTGACGGGGAGGGAGGAGGGGCGGGGGGGCGGGCCCCCCGCCGCGGCCAGCCCGCTAGACCAGCGAGTAGGACACGTACGCCACGATCGCGATCCAGACCAGCCCCACCCCCAGCCCCATGAGCGCCGCGTTCGCGGTGGAGCGGGCCTCTTCCCTTTCTTCCTGAGTCGTCATCGATCGGCTCCGTTGGGTGCGTCGTTCCGGGCCGCCGGCGGACGGGCCGGCGCGCCTACAAGTTCCGCCGATTCCGCCCTCCTGGCAAGGGATCGCCGGCGCGCTCGCCCGGGGCGAGCGTGACCGCGTCCCCCCGGCGCACGCCCAGCCGCCGGGCCGCCGAGGCGCCGTTCACGGACACCTCCAGGAAGCCCGCGCTCCCCCAGATGGCGAACGGCTCGCCCGGCGCCGCCCCCGCGTAGTGCGTCCGCAGCGCGCGGACCTCGCCCCCGCCCAGCCGCAGCCGGAACCCCTCCCCCAGCCCCTCCGGCACGTCGTCCGCCGCCACGCTGGTGATGCAGTTCCCGAAGTGGTCCACGTGCAGCACCGTCCCCTCCACCGCGCCCTCCGCCGTCCGGCGCGCGCCGATGGGCTCCAGCCGGACCGGGTCCCGCACCTCCGTCCCCAGCTCCGCGGGATCCGCCCCCGCCGCCAGCGCCCCGGCCACCGGGGCGAACACGTCGCGCCCGTGGAAGGTGTGGCTCACCGGGTGCCGGAAGGCGCGCGCGTCGTCCAGGTGGAAGACGCGGGCTCCCGGCTCGCGGTCCAGCACGTGGCTGAAGATGCCGTTGTCAGGTCCCACGAAGCGCTGCCCCGCGGCGGCCACCGCCAGCGGCCGGCGCGCGGAGCCCACCCCCGGGTCCACCACGGCCAGGTGCACGGTCCCGGCGGGGAAGGCGCGGTAGGCGGCGAGGAGGAGGAAGGCGGCCGCGGCCACGTCCTGCGGCGGGACTTCGTGCGTGACGTCCACCAGGGCGACGTCCGGCGCGCGGGCGAGGATCACGCCCTTCATGGCCGCGACGAAGTGGTCCCGGGTGCCGAAGTCGGTGAGCAGGGTGACGGGCATGGGAGGCGCTCGGCGCTCACCCCGGCGGGGCGCCCCGGCCGCGGTCCTTCTTCGCCAGGCGGTTGATCTCGATGTTCACCGAGGTGAGCTCGCCGGAGAGCTCGGTGATGCGCTCGCCGATCTCGATCACCGTGCGCACGCCGTCGCCCCACACCTGGCCCACGTAGTGGTCGCCGGCCCGGAAGAGCACCCGCTGCGCCCGCTCCAGCGTCTGCATGGCCTCCCACACCAGGACTCCGGCCTGCTCCAGGTGGTCGGTCGAGTCCGGGGTCGGGTCAGGCATTCGGCCGCGGGTTCAGCGGGTGGGAGGCAGGGCCGGACGCGATCCGGCGGGGGACGGGACGCCCACAAGATGCGCCCTCGCGCCCCGGAGCGCAAAGCCCCTCCGCGGTGCAGCGCCGGGTCAGGGGGCCGGCGGCAGGCGGAGCGTGCCGTCCGGGAGCAGCTCGTGGCGGTCGGCGAGGACGGCTTCCACGAGCGCGGTGTCCGGCTCCAGCGGGCCGATCCAGAGGCGCACCACCCGCCCCCGGCGGTCGATCAGCGCCGAGCGGGGGATCCCCTGCCGCGCCCCCAGGAGGCCGTCCAGCCGGTCCCAGCGCTCCACGGCGTTGGGGTAGGTGATGCGGAAGGCGCGGCGGAACGCCTCCGCCTTCGCCAGGTCGTCCGTTCCGGCGTGCAGCCCCAGCACGACCAGCCCCTCCGCCCCGTAGCGGTCCTGGAGCCGCTTCAGCGCCGGCATCTCCTCGATGCAGGGCGGGCACCAGATGGCCCACGCGTTCACCAGCACCACGCGCCCCCGGAGCGCCTCCAGCGACACGGTGTCGCCCGAGAGCGTGACGGTGTGGAATGCGGGCGCCTCCGCGCCGGCTCGCAGCGCCTCCGGGACCTCGGCGGACTGCTCCGGGACGTCCGGCGCCCGGCAGGCCGCGAGGGCGGCGCAGAGGAACCATCCGGCCCGCAGGGTTCGACGCATGGATCCGGGGTTCGGCAGGGGTGGGTGCGGGCGGAAACGGCGTCTCCGGGTAGACAATACCTCGGCCGCGGCGGCGCGGCCAGCCGTGCCCCCCGGCCCGGCACTTGCGCCCCAAGCCCGGATCGGACGACCGCGGACCCCCCGACCCCCAAGGCATGTTCCTGCTCCATCGCCCCACCGAAGACGAGATGCACCGCTACGTGGCGGAGCGCGAGGACGCGCCCCTCACCTACCCGGAGGCCGGCGCCAGCCTGGGCGCCGAAGCCCCCGCGGGCTACCTGCGCAACTACGCCTGCGCCCGGCTGGGAGCCGGCGAGACGGTCTTCCGCCGCGCGGCCGTTGCTGTGCGCCGCTGGGCGATGTACGATATGGAGTGGGTCCGGGTGCTGCGGGCCGCGGCGCCGGTGGAGCCCGGGCGCACGGTGGGGATCCTGGTGCGGCACTTCGGCTTCTGGTCGCTGCACGCCTGCCGGATCGTCTACGTCGTGGACGAGCGCGAGGGGCCGGCCCGCCGCTTCGGGTTCGGGATCGGCACCGTGGCCGACCACGCGCAGCGGGGCGAGGAGCGCTTCACGGTGGAGTGGAGCCCGGAGGACGACGCGGTGCACTTCGAGCTGTTCTCCTTCTCCCGCCCGGCTGCGCCCCTCTCAATCCTGGGCTTCCCGCTCGGCCGGCACCTCCAGAAGCGCTTCGCCGCGGAGTCGCTCCGCGCCATGCGGGCCGCGGTGGCGCAGGTACCCTGATCCTGAACGATGCGTAAGCTCATCCTGATCCTTCTGGCCGTATTCCCCTGGCTCCCGGGATGCCTGGCTGGCCGTCCGACCGGGCCCGAGTTCACCGTGCTCGCGATGCAGGTGCGAACTCCGGATGGTAAGCCGGTGCCGGGAGTTCGGGTCGAGCTCCTCGCGGAGGGCAAAACCGAACCGGGGTCCTACGTGACCGGGAACAGGGGCGACAGCACGATCATCGGAATCACGCCGGGCGTGTACCACGTGGGCGTGCGACATCCGCCCACGGGCTACCGGGTTCCGAGCACGCAGCCCAATCCGGTCCGCGTCGTCGTCGTGCCGGAGAAGGAGACCACGGTGCGCTTCACGCTCGTGCGCGAATGATCCCGCTCCCCACCTGCACGAGCGCCGCTGGGGGCGCCGGGTGATCCACTCCAGCGCAGAGAGCCTCCGATGGTTCGCTACGCGTGCTCCGCCTGCCTGCTTCTGCTGGTCGGCTGCATCGCCGGATCTCCCAGCGGCCCCCCGGATCCGGGGCTGCAACCCGAGCGGATCACGGTCCTGTCGGTCAGTGCTCGTGTCGTGGACGAGGATTCAGCCGACCCGGACGTGCTCCTGACCTTCCACGTCCGCAACGACGCGAAGAAGACCGCGGACCGTGTTTCGGTACACGTCAGGGCATTCCAGGGCAAGGAACAGGTGGGCCGCGCCGCCAGCCACGACAATCCGAGCATACGCGTGGGGCGCGAGGCGATGATCGGGGTCCGCCTGGATCGTCCGAGCACGCTGGAAGGCTTCGACTGCTACGAGTACCAGGTGGAAGCGCTGATCGACGGGTCTTCTCTCGGAATCACGAAGCCGGTCCGCGCGTGCCTCCGGTGAGCGGCGTGGAGCGGCTTCGGCCGTCTCTCCGCCCGCTCCGCGCTCTTTCGCCTCTCCTCCTCAGAAGCTCGGGCCGAAGAACACCGAGTTGGCGAAGAGGGGGAGCAGCCCGCGCCACAGGTCCCGGAAGTTGGGGTCGCCCGCGAAGCCGATGACCCGCCCCCGTCCCACCCGCTCCGTCCACAGGTACGGGGTCCCCGCCAGCCGCTCCGGCACCTCCGGCCACAGGTACCCCGCGATCCGCAGGCGGGGGAGCGGCGCGTACCGGATCACCGCTTCCCCGGGGCGGAGGTCGCGGGGCGCGGTGTAGATCCGGTCGGAGAAGACCAGCACCGGCAGCTCCGCCGCGTTCACCCCGGCCAGCAGCGGCGACAGCGTGTCGGCGGCGGCGCGGACGATGGCCCCGGGGACGGAGGCGGGGAGGGCGGCGCCGGGCTCGCCGTCCGCGCGGACGCTGTCGCGGCGGAGGCGGAAGCGCGACAGGCCGGTCC
>DASYWD010000507.1 GCA_035936415.1 Longimicrobiaceae bacterium | reverse complement strand
GGCCGGCGCTGGCCCCCCGTCCCCGGCGACCGGGACCGCCCCTACGAGGACGCCGCCGCGGAGCTGGGGATCCCCGTGGCCGAGGTGGAGCGCCTCCTCTACGCCGACGCCCCCGCCTCCCACCGCCTGGTGCGCGCCCCGCCCCTGGACGGCGAGGCGCTGCTCCGGCGCTACAACCTGGAGCTGGCGCGCGGGGTGCTCCTGGGCGCGACGCGCGCCCGCGTCACCGCCGAGGGCGGGTGGCGCGACCTGTTCCGCGCCGTGAAGCTGGCCCGGCTCATGTACCGCGTCTCCCCCGCCCCGGGCGGGTACGCGGTGGAGCTTACCGGCCCCGCCGCCCCCTTCGTGGTGCGCCCCGAGCGCTACGGCGCCCGCCTGGCGCGCGTGGTCCCGGCGCTGGCCCGCGCGCCCGGGTGGCGGCTGGAGGCGGAGACGGTGCGCGGGGGGCGGAGCTTCCCATTCCGCCTGGACGCCGCCACGGCGCCCTTCGGCGGGGCGCCGGAAGCGGAGGCGTACGACTCCGCCTGGGAGCGGGCGCTGGCGGAGGAGCTGGGGGAGCGGTTCGGGGAGGAGCGGCGCGGCTGGACGCTGCTGCGCGAGGCCACCCCGGTGCAGGTCGGGGAGGAGGTCTTCCTCCCCGACTTCACCCTGCGTCACGCGGACGGCCGGGAGGCGCTGGTGGAGGTGGTGGGGTTCTGGACCCCGGCGTACCTGGAGGAGAAGCTGCGGAAGGTGCAGGCCGCCGGGCTCCGCAACCTGGTGCTGGTGGTGTACCGCGGGCTGGCCGCGGGGGCGGACTGGGACCGTCCGGGGGGGCCGGTGGTCTGGTTCGCGCAGCGTCCCCGGGCGGGGCCGGTGCTGGAGGCGGCGGAGCGCGTGGCGATCCCGGCCGGGGTGTGAGGAACCCCGTTTGCAGCGCCGCCCGCCCCGGGTATCTTGAGCTGCGCACGGCGGGTGCGCCTTCACGCACAGCGACGGTACGGACGAGATGAGCTACCAGGAGCCGGACCTCCCCCACGTCGTGATCGTCGGCGGGGGCTTCGGAGGGCTGAGGGCCGCCAAGGAGCTGCGGCGCGCGCCGGTGCGGATCACGCTGATCGACCGGCGCAACCACCACCTCTTCCAGCCGCTCCTCTACCAGGTCGCCACCGCGGCGCTCTCCCCGGCGGACATCGCCTCCCCCATCCGCGGCATCCTGCACCGCCAGCGGAACACCGCCGTCCTGCTGGCGGAGGTCACCGGCTTCGACCTGGAGGCGCGGCGCGTCCTCCTCGGCGACGGCGGCACCGTGGCGTACGACTTCCTGGTGGTCGCCAGCGGGGCCACGCACCACTACTTCGGACACCCGGAGTGGGAGCCCATCGCCCCGGGGCTCAAGACCATCGAGGACGCCACCGAGATCCGCCGGCGCTTCCTCCTCGCCTTCGAGGCGGCCGAGCAGGAGCCGGACCCGGAGGAGCGCCGGGCGCTGCTGACCTTCGTGGTGGTGGGGGCGGGCCCCACCGGGGTGGAGCTGGCCGGCGCCATGGCGGAGATCGCCCGCCACTCGCTGGTACGCGACTTCCGGCGCATCGATCCCTCCACCGCGCGCATCATCCTCCTGGAAGGCGGCCCCCGCGTCCTCGCCGCGTACGACCCGGGGCTCTCCGACGACGCGGAGCGGGCGCTCCGCGAGCTGGGGGTGGAGGTGCGGACCGGGGCCATCGTCACGCGGGTGGAGGCCGACGCGGTGTGCGTGGGCGAGGAGCGGATCCCCGCCCGCAACGTGGTCTGGGCGGCGGGGGTCACCGCCTCGCCGCTGGGGCGGGCGCTCGGCGTCCCCACCGACCGGGTGGGGCGCGTGCAGGTGGAGCCGGACCTCTCCATCCCCGGGCACCCGGAGGTGTTCGTGATCGGCGACCTGGCCCACCTCGCCGGGCCGGACGGGGAGCCGCTCCCCGGGGTGGCACCGGTCGCCATGCAGCAGGGGCGCTTCGTCGCCGGGAACCTCAGGCGCATCCTCCGCGGGGAGCCGCGGGCCCGCTTCCGCTACACCAATAAGGGGAACCTGGCCACCATCGGGCGCCGCAGGGCCATCCTGGAGCTGGGCGAGCTGAAGCTGTTCGGCTGGCTGGCGTGGATCCTCTGGCTCTTCGTGCACGTGTTCTACCTGATCGGCTTCCGCAACCGCGTCTCCGTGTTCCTGCAGTGGGCCTGGTCGTACGTGACCTGGGCCCGCGGGGCGCGGCTCATCACCGGCGACGTCGGGCCCGAGCTGGCCCCGCCCGGGCAGCCGCTGGGGAGCGTGCGCCCCGGGGGGCGGGCCATGGGCGAGGGGGACGAGCGGGCCGTGGAGGCCACGGGGCAGGGCGTCCCGCCGGACACCGCGCCGGGGTGGATG
>DASYWD010000506.1 GCA_035936415.1 Longimicrobiaceae bacterium | reverse complement strand
GTGGAGGCGTGGCTCGCCGGGCGCGGCATCCGCCGGCTGCGGACCGGGGCGTCCACGCGCGACCAGCGCGCGGCGGCGGTCCTCCCGGCGCTGGGATTCGCCCGGATGAGCATCGCGGAGCACCAGGCGCTGGGGCTGGACCACGCCAGCCTGGCGCTCTGGGAGAAGCGGATCGCCTAGCCCGTGGCGACCACGGTCACCACCCTCCCGCTCCCGGAAGAGGCGCTGGCGCTGCTGCGCGGAGCCGGCGAGGTGCGCGGCCCGGAGCGGTGGGAGGAGGCGCTGGGCGACGCCGCCGCGCTCATCCCCCTCCTCACCGTCCCGGTGGACGCGGCGCTGCTGGAGCGGGCGCCCCGCCTCCGCGTGGTGGCCTGCCCCACGGTGGGGTACGACCACGTGGACCTCGGCGCCTGCCGCGCGCGCGGCGTTGTGGTGACCCACACGCCGGACGTCCTCACCGGGGCCACGGCCGACCTCACCTGGGCGCTGATCCTGGCCACGGTGCGGCGGCTTCCCCAGGCCGAACGGTCGCTCCGGGCCGGGGAGTTCCGGGGGTGGGGGTTCTGGGACTACCTCGGGGGCGACCTGGAGGGGCGGACGCTGGGGATCCTCGGGATGGGCCGGATCGGGCGGGCGGTGGCGCGGCGCGCGGCGGGGTTCCGGATGCGGGTCCGCTACGCCTCGCGCTCGCGGCTCCCGGAGGAGGAGGAGCGCGCCCTCCGCGCCGAGTGGACCGGGTGGGACGACCTGCTCGCCACCGCGGACGTGCTGACGCTGCACGCCCCCCTCACCCCCGAGACGCGCCACGTGGTGGACGCGGAGGCGCTACGACGGATGAAGCCCGAGAGCTGGCTGGTGAACACGGCGCGCGGCCCCCTGGTGGACGAGGCCGCGCTGGCGGAGGCGCTGCGCGAGGGGCGGCTGGCCGGGGCGGGGCTCGACGTGTACGAGCGCGAGCCGCAGGTGCACCCCGCGCTCCTGGAGCTGCCGAACGTGGTGCTCCTCCCGCACGTCGGCTCGGCGACGCACGGGACCCGCACCCGCATGGCCGTGCTCGCCGCGCGCAACGCGCACGCGGTGCTCACGGGCGCCGCGCCGCTCACCCCGGTCGAGGGACTCCGTCCATGACGCCTTCCGACCGGCTCCGCTCAGCGGGCGCCGACGCCCGTGACCAGCTGCCAGTTGAGGATCACCGGGTTGCCGGGCACCACGTTGGCGACCCGGGTGGCGCTGTCGCCCACGGCGAAGGCGAACCCGGGCGGCGCCCCCAGCGTGACCGCGTAGACTCCGCGCGACAACCCGACGATGCGGTACTGGCCCGCCGCGTCGGTGAACGCCGAGGGCCCGTTGGCGACCGACACCTCGGCTCCCCTCACCGCCGCGCCGGCCGCGGTCACCTGCCCGACGATGCTCCCCAGGCGGCCCTCTCCGGTCGCCAGGGGCTGGTCCGGGAACTCGTTGCGCCCCTCGCAGCCGGCCAGCAGCGCTCCGCCCACGAGCGCCGCCACTCCAAGACTCGTGCGTCGCATGATCGTTCCTCCTGTGGGGTCCACGAGCCGTGTCTGCAAGAACCGGGCGCTCCGGAGGTGACGACTTTGGGCGAGTCTTCAGGACGTGGAACAGCCGGGTTCGGGCGTGTCCCCCGCGAGGCGGGGGCCGGGCTGCGGCGCCGTAGAGCACGATACGACCGTGCTCAACGGCGGCGAGCCCGGCAAGCTACGCCGGTCTCGCCCCTCCGGGCTCGCATCCCTCACGCGGCTTCCTCCTGCGCCCATGGATAGCCGCCCCGTGGCCCGGCTGCGCGACGACGCGCAGCGCATCCTGCGGGCGGGGATCGCCGCGGCGGACCCGCGCGCCGCCGTGCTCCGCGCCCTCTCGCGGGAGGGTGACGCCCTGCGCGTCGGCGGCGGGGAGCCGATCGACCTGGCGACCGGAGAGGGCCGCCTGGGGAGCATCGTCGGGCAGGTGACCGCGGCCGGCGCGGCGGTGAGGGGAGCCGAGGTGT
>DASYWD010000505.1 GCA_035936415.1 Longimicrobiaceae bacterium | reverse complement strand
GCGGCGGGGTGCTCGCCGTCTGCTGCTGCGGCCCCGCCGCGCCTTCCGATGCCGCCGGAGCCGGCGGTGCGGGCGGCGGCACCCGCACCGCCGGCCCGATCACCACCTCCGTTTCCGGCCCCACCGCGTGCACCGCGTGGTAGCCCTCGTCCGCCAGCGCGCTCCTCGCCTCCAGGAACTGCTCGTAGTGCATCTCGATCACCTCCGCCCGGACCTGCCGTTCACGCTCCAGGTTCTGTGCGAGGCAGGTCTCCAGCGGCACGTCGAGCGCGAGGACCACCGCCGGGGCGCCCCACCGGGCGGCCCCGCCGCGGAGGCGGGCACGTGCGCCGGGGCTCACGTTGGTGGCGTCGGCGACGGCGAGGCGCCCCAGCGAGAGGCGGCCGTGGACGATGGCGTGGAAGACGTCGAACGCCTGCGGCGTCGCCGACTGGTCCGCCTCGTCGTCCGACACCAGCCTGCGGCACTCGTCCGAGGAGACGACCTCCGTCTCGCGGAAGCGCCGCCGCGCGAAGGTGCTCTTGCCGCAGCCGGGCGGGCCGAGCAGGATGACGAGGGCGTTGGCGGGGATCTCTACAGGCATGGCAGGCTCGGGGCTCCGGTTCACGGCTCCGGGCTGCAAGTCCCCTTCCAGGTGGCCCGATGGAACGGATGGTGATGGCGGCTCGCTTTCTGCACCTGCCCGCCGTGGGAACGCACCCTCGCAACCGGCAGGTCGGATGTGGACACGTCTGCCTCTCCAGAGGATCCTCCTCGTCGTCCTCCTCACCCAGGCCGCCGCAGCGCTTGGGCTGCTCCTCTATCTGGCGTTCACCGGGAAGGCGTTCGTCCTGGAGATCACGCCCCGCGAGGAGCTCCGGGCACCTGAGACCTCGGGCGGGCTCATCATCCCCGTCGCGGGTGTTCGTCCGTCGGAGCTGCGCGACACCTACGGTGCGCCACGCTCCGGTGGGCGCACCCACGAAGGGATCGACATCTTCGCTCCGGAGGGAACTCCCGTCCTGGCCGCTGCCGCCGCTGTAGTCGTGGGACGCGACTCCACCGCCGTGGGCGGGATCTCCCTTTACCTGCGCGACCTCGACGGCCGGACCATCTACTTCCATGGACACCTCCAGCGATACCGCGCGGGCCTGAAGGAAGGAGACCTGGTGCGCCAGGGCGAGGTGGTCGCCTACGTGGGCCAGACGGGAAATGCCCCTCCCGGGAGTCCCCACCTGCACTTCTCCGTCTACACCGTTCCCGATCCGAACCGGTGGTGGCGCGGCCGCAACCTGGATCCATGCGACCTCCTGCCGTGTGGTGTGGCGGAGGAAGAGAGTGACCCGTGATCCGCGGGGTCGGGCCCGGCGCCGGGGGACCGCGGCCCGGGGTGCTCCCGTGACGCCCGGCCACGGCCGTGCGTCTCTCCGGGTGGAGGCCCGATCGTGCACGCCGCCCCCCGGAAAGGTCCCATGAAAACGCTGCTGCTCCTCCTGCTCCTGCTGGCCCCGATCTCCTGCCGGTCCGCGGTCGAGCCCGAGCTGTTCCAGGGCTCGCAGGACCCCGCGCTGCTTCCGGGCGACCCGTGGCGGCTGGAGCGGATCGCCTCCAGCGCCGGCACCATCTCCTCCGCGCGCGCGAAGCTCACCGTCCACTTCACCGCCGAGGGGCGCCTCGGGGGTGCGGCGGGCCCGAACGGCTACGGAGGCAGGTACACCGCCACCCCAGCGGGGCAGATCCGCATGGAGGAGGTCGTGACCACGCTGATCGGCGGGCCCGAGGCCGAGCGGGCGGGCGGGTACCTGAGCTCGATGGTGCGCGCCCACTCCTTCGAGGCCACGCCCGCCGAGCTCCGCCTGTACTTCGGGGAAGCCGGCCACCTCCACTTCCGGCGGCAGACGCAGCCCTGACCCCCTGAAAACCATGCGCACTCGCACCCTGCTCACCGGATCCGCCTGTGCCCTCCTGCTCTCCTGCAGCAGCCCCACCGGGATGTGCGCCTGCCCTCCCGCGCGCAGCCACGGCGTCGTGCACGGGAGCGTGCGATCGGCTGCCGGCCAGCCGATCGCGGGTGTACAGCTCCAGGCGACCGTGTTTCGCTCCATCTGCGGGGAGGGCCCGGGCGAGGTCCACCCGGAGGGCAGGCCGGCCGCTTCGGACGCCTCGGGCGCGTACCGGCTCCACGTCTACTCGCTGTACGGTGAGCGGGCGGTCTGCGTGCGCGTGACGGCGCTCAGCCCGGGCGGGGCGGACAGCTCGATGGTGCACGCGGCGCTCGCCCTGCGCAGCGAGCGGGTCCAGCCGGACAGCGTCCGCGTGGACCTCGTCCTCCCGTAGGCCGCAGCCGCCCGGCCGCAGCCGCCCGGCCGCAGGCGGGCCGCCGCGGCTCCTGCGGACGGGTCCGGGGTACCTCCAGGGGATGGAGACCGACCTCACCTCTGGAAGGATCCGCGATCGTGCTGTACCGCTGGCTGGCTGATGCGGTGGTCCTCGTCCACCTGGGATTCGTCCTGTTCGTCGTCCTGGGTGGACTGCTCGTCCTGCGCCGCCCCCGCCTGGCGTGGCTCCACGTGCCGGCCGCGCTCTGGGGCGTGTGGATCGAGTTTTCCGGCCGGGTCTGCCCTCTGACGCCGCTGGAGAACCGGCTGCGGCGCCTGGGCGGAGAGGCGGGCTACTCGGGAGGGTTCATCGACCGCTACGTCGTCTCGCTCCTGTATCCCGAGGGCCTCTCCCGCAGCCTGCAGCTCGTGCTCGGCGCGCTCGTGCTCACCCTCACCCTCGCCATCTACGCCCGCCTGCTCTGGCGCACCCGCCGGGCGCGCTCCGGCCCCCGCCCAGCCTGACGCAGCACTCCAGGCCGTGCTCTCGTGGACGCCGGCACGCCGCCGGGACCGGAGCGCCGGAATGGGGTCCGCTGGCCCGCCCCTTGCTTTCCCAGGCACGTCGGTCGACGGTCTCCACCGCCGGTGCGGCTGTCCAGCTGCACCCGGCGTGAACGCGTGCCCGACGGGGAGGTGCCCATGCGCTCGCTCCCGGTGTTCCTGCTCCTGCTCCTCTGGAAGGTGCTGAGCCGCCTCTTTTACCGCTTCGACGTGGAGTGGGTGGGGGAGGTGCCGGAGGACCCGTGGGAGGACCTGCGGATCATCTCGGTGCTCCACCACACCAGCCTGTACGAGCCGGTGTTCGCGGCCGTCCTGCCGAACCGGGTGGTCTGGCGGATCGCGCGCGACGCGGTGGTGCCGATCGCCTCCAAGACTATGGAGCGGAGGGGGGCGGGGTGGATGTTCCGCTTCGTCGGGCGGCGCGTCGTTCCCGTTTCCCGCAAGCGGGACCTGAGCTGGGAGCAGGTGCTGCGCCACTGCTGCGGCCCGCGGGCGATCACGATCATCTTCCCCGAGGGACGGATGATGCGGCGCACGGGGCTGGACGTGGACGGGCGGCCCATGACGATCAAGGCCGGCGTGGCCGACCTGATCGCCGGGATCGACTCGGGCCGGATGCTGATCGCCTACAGCGGCGGCCTGCACCACGTGGCCGCCCCGGGCGAGCGCTTCCCGCGCCTCTTCAAGGAGATCTCGCTGCGACTGGAGGTGCTGGACATCCCCGCGTACCGCGAAGCGCTGGGCGGGACGCGCGACATGGACGCCTTCCGCGGGCGCGTGGTCGAGGACCTCACCCGGCGCCGCAACCGCTACGCCCCCCTCCGCGGCCCCACCCTCCCCCAGTGGGCCGCCTGAGGCGCCCGCCTCACGCGGCCGTGCGGCGGGAGCCCCCCAGCAGCAGCGCGGGGAGGAGGAAGAGGTCCGCCACGAGCGCGCCCACGACGGCCAGGGCGGCCAGGATCCCGAAGTAGGCGATGGAGCGGGACCCGGAGGCCGCGAGCACCGCGAACCCCAGGGCGAGGACGACGGTGGAGAGGACGATCCCGCGCCCCGCGGTCTGCAGCGTGGTGCCGACCGCCGCCTCCGGCGCCGCTCCGGCGCGCCGCTCCCCGCGGTAGCGGAACAGGAAGTGTATGCTGTCGTCCACCGCGATCCCCAGGACGATGGCGCCGATGGTGGCGGTGGCGATGTCCAGCGGGATCCCGCTCCACCCCATGACCCCGAACACCAGGAGCACCGGGAACAGGTTCACGGGGACGGCCGCCGCCGTGAGGGGGAGGGAGCGCAGGAGGAGGCCGAGCACCACGAAGACCACCCCCGCCGCGAGCGCCAGCCCCCGGAGCGTGCTCTCCAGGACGTAGTCGATGATGCGCAGGTAGAGGGGGAGGTACCCCGCCGCCCGGATCGTCACCCCCTCGCCCAGCACCTCCCTCCCCTCCCGCTCCAGCGCGCGGGCCGTGGCCGCGAACCCCTGCGTGCTCGACATAGGGACGTAGGCGGTGATCCGGGCCGTCCTCCCGTCTCGGGAGAGGTAGACGCTCCGCTCTCCCAGGTCCGCCGCCCCGAAGGTGCGCCCCACCTCCGGCCGCCGCTCCGCCCGCCGCCGCCACTCTCCGAGGCGGTCCAGCACCTCCGGCCGCAGCACCGGCCGCCCGTCCGTGGACCGTACCACGAACTCCAGCGGGGTGTAAAACCCCGCGTGCGCCTCGATCCAGCGGCTGTCCTCCCGCACCTCGTGCCCGGGGGGGAGGAGCTCCAGCGTGTAGGTGTTCACCTCCATCCGTGCGACCCCCGCCAGGAGGAGCGCCGCGGCCGCGGCGCTCCCCGCCAGGACCCACCCCCGCCTGCGGGGGAGGGCGCGCCCCAGCGCGGCGAGGGCCCGGTCCGTCCCCCGGCTCTCGGGGGGCGGGGGGAGGTCGCGCAGGGCGAGCCCGGCGGTGCACGCCACCATGGTGAGCACCCAGACCAGCACCATCCCCACCGCGGCGAAGAGGCCGAGGTCCCGCACCACGGGCATCCGCGAGGCGGAGAGCGCGAGGAAGCCGAGCGCGGTGGTGACCGAGGTGAACAGGCAGGGGACGGCGAGGTCGGCCATGCTCCGCGCCACCCGCTCCCGCCGCTCCGGCTCCCCCGCGGGAGGGTGGGCGCGGCGCTCCGTGTAGTGGTGTGAGACCAGGTGGATGGCGTCGGTGAGCCCGATCACCAGGATCAGCATGGGGAGGATGGCCGTCACCTGCGTGAGCGGGCGGCCGGAGAGGGCGAAGATCCCCAGGGTGGCCCCGCTCGCCGCCAGCGGCCCGGCGAGCGCCACCGCCACCGCCCGCGCGCGCCGGAGGGTGAGCCAGAGGAGCGCGGTCATCAGCACGAAGGCGAGGCCCAGGTAGAGGGCGCTGTCGCGGATCGTCTGCCGGTTCAGCGCGTCGTAGAGGACCCCGTTCCCCGCCAGGTGGACGCCCCGCCCCCCCACGCCGACCGTTTCCGCCAGCGCCTCCCGGATCTGCTCCAGGATCTCTCCCCGCACCGCGTCCAGGTCGGGGCGGGCGGACATCCGCACCAGCAGGAGCGCGGTCTCCCCGTCCTCCGAGACCACCCCCGCCCGGCGGAGCGCGTCCGCGGTCCCCTCGCCCGGGGGGAGTGAGGCGGCGAGGGTGGCGGGGGAGAGCACCTCCTCCACCCCCTCGATGGCGCGGAGCCGCTCGGCGGCGCGCAGCTGCAGCGCCCGCTCCCCGGGGGACAGCGCCCCGCCGGGGGTGGGGTAGGCCGCGGCCACGGCCTCGTCGCTCCCGAACTCCCGCAGGAACTCCCTGTAGGCCAGGAGCGCGGGGTCGTCCTCCACGAACCAGACCGACAGGCTGTTGTCGGGCTTGAGCCCCGCCGCGGCCGCCGCGAGGGGGAGCGTGGCGAGCGCCAGCAGGAGGAGCGCGGCGCGCGGCCGGCGGGAGACGGCGCGTAGGGCGGCGAGCAGGAGACGGCGCATGGACCGCGGTGCGGGAGAGGGAGCGTCGCCGGGGCGGGTGCGAGCGGAATCATAAGTGGGGACGACGGAGGGGGCCAGCAGGAGGAGCGCCCGGAGTGGACAGGGCGTCGGCGCGGCGCATATTGGAGGGCGGACACGGCCGCCCCCTGCGACTTCCCACCATACCGCGCGATGATCGACCTGAGCATGCTCACCGGATCCCGCCTCGACCGGATCGAGCGCTGGACGGCCATGGGGACCGAGGACGAGTTCAACTCCATGCTCCCGCGCCACCGGGAGCAGGTCCTCTTCCTTGACGCCGCGTCCACGCGCGCCGCGTACGAGCTGGAAGTGCGGAACCGGATGGTGTGCGGCGACGCCTGGGGGAACGACCCATTCGGCGAGGGCTGCTACCGCGAGGTGGAGCGGTACGTGATCCCGGAGGAGGCGGCGATGAAGAAGTGGCTCTACCGCCGGGGGCTGCCGTTCGCGGCGGAGGTCCTGCTGCTCCCGATCTTCGGCGCCCTGGACGAGCCGGCGGTGCTCACCACCTGGAAGATCGTGGTGAAGTACGCCGGGTCCATCTTCTCCCACGACAACCTCATCGTCTTCGGCGCCTCGGTCGACTGGTGCCTGTACTACCACCACGACGACATCCTGTACTTCGCCCGCGGCAGGAACCGGCAGGTGCCGTCGTGACCGGCCGCGCGGGCCTTTCGAGGAGGCTCTGCCGATGAGCTGCTGCGGCCACTGTGCGGACGCGGAGGACCTCTTCAGCCGGAGGGCGGCGCGGCGTGACCTGCGGCGCTACCGCAGGCGCGGACCGATCCCCGCCACGCGGCGCCTGCTCCGGATGCTCCGGCGGGAGGAGGTCCGCGGCCGGGTGCTGCTCGACGTCGGCGGCGGGATCGGCGCCATCCAGCACGAGCTGCTGCGGGAGGGGCTCGCCCGCGCGGTGCACGTGGACGCTTCCACGGCGTACCTGCAGGCCTCCGGGGAGGAGGCCGCCCGGCAGGGGCACCGCGACCGCGTGGAATACCACCACGGCGACTTCGTCGACCTCGCCGCGGAGCTGCCGGAGGCGGACGTGGTCACGCTGGACCGGGTGGTCTGCTGCTATCCCGACATGCCGCGCCTGGTCGAGGCCTCCGCGTCGAAGGCGCGCCACCTGTACGGCCTCAGCTATCCCCGGCGGCGGTGGGCCACCCGCGCGGCGTTCGCGGCCGGCAACCTCTTCTTCCGGCTGCGCGGCAGCGCCTTCCGCACCTACCTGCATCCGCCCGAGGCGATCGCGGCCGAGCTCCGGAGGCAGGGGCTGCAGTGCATCGCCCAGGACCGCACCTTCCTCTGGCACGTGGCGCTGTATCGCCGCGTGCAGGCATAGGGGGCAGACGGCGTCGTCGCTGCCGGCTGACGCGCCCGGCTTCGAACGACGACTTTCGCGGGGCGGGCCGCACGCTGCACGCCAGCGACCGTTCGCTGCACGGATCCCTCCTCTCACTGCACCACCGTTCCCGCACCGGGCGCGGCGCTGCAGCTTGGTGCGCGCGGAGGCCACGGGGGCCGCCCGCCCGATACCTCGCGGAGAGAGAACGACATGTCCACGAAGATCCTGCGCGCGAGCGGCGCGCTTCTCCTGGCCGGCGGCGCGGCCGGCATCATGGTCCCGGTGCTGCATCCCGCCAAGGACGCAGGCTACTACGCCCATGCCATGACCGGGCCGTCGCACCTCCTCCTGCTCGCGGCGGTGGTGCTGGTCTCTCTGGGCCTCCCCGGTGCGTGCGCTGCGCAGCCGGAGCGCGTCCGCGGCCTCGCCGCGGCGGGGGCGGCGCTGGTGTGGGTGGCGAACCTGGTGCTGGACGGCATCCACGGGCTCCTGGACGGTGCCGTGCTCCCCGTCCTCCACCACGCCCAGGCGGCGACGGGGGTGGACCCCGTGGCGGTGGCGACGATCCTGGACGCGGGGCCGCTCGGGATCCTCTTCGAGGCGGCCGGCCCCGTCTTCGGGGTGGGCGCGGTGATGTTCGGGACCGCCATCGTCCGCGGGCGTGCCATGCCGCGCGCGGTCGGGCTGCTGGTGGCGACCGGGTGGCTCCTGATGCCGGTCTCGTTCATCTTCCCCGCGATCCGCCCCCTGGCCGTCGCGCTCCCGTACGTGGCGTTCGCTGCACTGGGGGTGGCACTGCTCGGGGGCGTGCGGGCCCGCGCCGCGGCGGCGGTCGCGGTACGGCCCGCGCTCGGTGCGGCGGCGTAGCCCCGCCGCAGGGGGTGCGGAGGCCGGACGGGGCGCGTGCGTCCACCTGGACGCCGGGGGGCGGGTCCCCGCATCTTGTCGGGCGTCCACTCCCCCCGCGCCCCCTCGCCGCCGGCCACCCGATGCGCGCCGCCTCCCACGACCCGCCCCTCCCGTTGCGCCGACGCCTCCTCCCGTGGGCGCTGCTGGTGGCTGCCTGGAGCGTCCCCGGGGTGCTGGCGGCGCTGCAGGTCTACGCCGCCTCGCGTGCCGGGACGGGGATCGGTGGGGTGAGGCTCTCGCTGGCGGCGGCGCTGCTCTGGCAGCTCCCGGTGTGGCTCTTCTGGGCGGCCGCGACGCCGCTCATCGCCTGGCTGACGCGGCGCTTCCCCGTGGGCGAGGGACGCGGGCTGCGCTTCCTCCCGCTGCATGCGGTGCTGGCGGTGGCGTTCGCGACCGCGGCGGAGGTGAACTTCGGGGTGTTCGCCTCGCTGGCGGGGCTCACCCCGCCGCCGCAGTTCGCGGGGGGGCCGCTGGGCGTCCTGCGCGCCATCCTCTCCGACCCGTGGATGCAGGCGCACGTGGCGCTCTACGGGCTGGTGGCCGGCGCCGCGGTCGCCGTGTCGGCGGCGCGGCGCTACCGCGAGCGCGACCTGCGCGCGTCGCAGCTGGAGGCGCAGCTGGCGCAGGCGCAGCTGGAGGCGCTCCGGGCGCAGATGCACCCGCACTTCCTCTTCAACGCGCTGAACACCGTGGCGATGCTGGTGCGCGCCGGTGAGACGCCGCGGGCGCTGGAGGTGCTGGTGGGGTTCAGCGAGCTGCTGCGGCACGTCCTGTACGAGACGGGCACCGCCCACGTCACCCTGCGCGACGAGGTGGAGTTCGTGCGGCGCTACCTGGAGATCGAGCGCGTCCGCTTCGGAGACCGGCTGCGGGTCGAGATCGAGGCCGACCCCGACGCGCTCGACGCCCGCGTCCCCAACCTCCTCCTGCAGCCGCTGGTGGAGAATGCGCTCCGCCACGGGGTGGCGGGGCGCTCGGCGGGCGGGACGGTGCGGGTACGGGCGAGGCGCCGGGGCCCGCGCCTCCACCTGTCGGTGGAGGACGACGGCGCCGGCCTCCCTCCGGCGTGGACGATGGAGGGATGCACCGGGGTGGGGCTGGCCAACGTCCGCGGCAGGGTGGAGCGGCTCTACGGCTCCGGGGGGCTCCTGCGGGTGTCTCCGCGCCAGGAAGGCGGCGTCGTCGCGACCGTGGAGCTGCCCTTCGAGCCGGCGGAGCTCCCGACCCCGGCGCTGGAGCTCGCGTGACGCCCGGGGGAGCGATGGAGCCCGTGCGCACGCTGATCGTGGACGACGAGCCGCTGGCCCGTACCGGCGTTGCCGCCATGCTGCGCGGCGACCCGGAGGTGGCGGTGGTGGGGGAGTGCGCGGACGGGCGCGAGGCGGTGCGCGCGATCGACGCCATGCGGCCGGACCTGGTGCTGCTGGACGTGCAGATGCCGGAGCTGGACGGCTTCGGTGTCGTGCGCGAGGTGGGGCCGGAGAGGATGCCGGTGGTCGTCTTCCTCACCGCGTTCGACCGCTACGCCCTGCAGGCGTTCGAGGCGCACGCTCTCGACTACGTGCTCAAGCCCTTCACCGACGCCCGCTTCCACGCGGCGATCGGGCGCGCCAAGGAGCAGGTGCGCCAGCGCCGAATGGGCGCGCTGGGAGACCGGCTGGTGGCGCTGATGGGAGGCGCGCCGGTCCTGCCCGCCGCGCCGCGTCCCGTCTCCCGCATCCTGGTCCGGGAGACGGGACGGGTCACCTTCGTCCGCGTGGAGGAGATCGACTGGATCGAGGCGCAGGACTACTACGCCCGGCTGCACGTGGGCGGACGGGCGCACCTCGTCCGCGAGACGCTGCAGGAACTGGAGGCGCAGCTCGACCCGGGGCGCTTCGTGCGCGTGCACCGCTCCGCGATCGTCGCGCTCGACCGCGTGCGGGAGGTGCGCCCCGACTTCGCGGGGCGGTACGTGATCGTCCTGGTGGACGGCACCCGGGTCCCGCTGAGCCGCCGCCGCCGGGAAGCTTTCGAGCGCGCGCTGGGGCAGTCGCTCTGACGGCGGGCCGGAAGCCCTCTCCTGGACCAGTGCACCCCGGCGGGACCCGCCGGGGTGCACTGTTTCATCCTCTCCGGGCCGCCTCTCCGCGCGGCGGGCGTCCGGCTCAGTTGGTCAGGGGGGTGATGTCGAGGTACGAGGCGAAGTTGATCGCCATGTAGATGCCGTCCACGTTGTTGATGTGCCCGGACATCACCCCGAGCGCCGTGTTCGAGACGAACCAGGGGCCGCCGCTGTCGCCCGGCGTGCAGTTGTCCACCCCGTCCCGGTGCACGACGATGTAGGTCGAGGTTGCCCCCGGGACGTACCCGGGCGTGAAGGTCTTGGTCTGGATGTAGCCGCAGCTGTAGCCGGAGCTCACTCCGTACTTGCACGCCCAGTCGCCCACGTTCTGGTTGGCGCGGGAGCGGGTGGCCAGGATCTCGCGGTAGTTGGAGCCGGTCCAGACCCAGTTGTCCGGCGTGTACGGCGTGGTGTGCCACTGCACGTCCTGGGCGCCGTAGAACCGCTCTGCCTGGAACCAGATCTTGTAGTAGGCCTGATCGACGTAGTCCCAGACCCACATGTTGTTGTCGCAGTGCCCGGCCGTGAGGATACCCCTCGCGCCGCTGGAGTGGCGCACCGTGAAGCCGCCCGTGCAGTAGCTGCCGGTGTTGAGGTTCTTGATGAACGCCCCGCCGTAGATGGGAGCGGAGGGACGGCTCAGCGCCTCCACGACGACCACCCTGGCCTGGGCCGGCAGCCTCAGCGCGTCCAGGGCCTCCGCGGCGCGGGCGGCCGCGGCGTTCAGCACGCGCACCTCCGCGACGTTGGCGCGGACGTCGACGTTCCCGTCCGCCTCGATCCCCCGGGCGCGGACCGCCTGGAGAGCGGTCTGCTGTGCCTTCCGGAGATCGGCCAGGCTCGCCCGCGCGGCCTCGGCGCGGACCACGCCGGCCAGCGCGGTCCCGGCCACGTACCGCTGCAGCGTGGCGGCGCCGTCCCGGGTGAAGCGCGCCACGACCCGGTACTCCGGCTCGTGCTCGATGTACAGCCCCGCGAAGGTGGCCTCCTGCTCCTCCAGCTTCCCGTTGAGGTCGCCGATGGCCGCCTGCAGCTCGATGCGGCGGATCGCCTCGGCCACGCTCACCCCGTTGGCGTTCGCGTACTCCGCGGCGTCGCGCCGGATCCCGCCGTCCGACTGCTTGGCGGCGGGCGCGGCGGCTGCCTGCGGCTCGCGCGCCGCCTCGGTCTGGGTGGGCAGCGGCCGGACGTCGTCGCACGCGGCGGCGAAGATCGCGGACGCCAGCGCCAGTCCCTGGATGCCTCGCTTCATGTGAATCATCGGCCCTCTGATCGAATGGTGCAGCGTGGTTTCGGGAGACGTCCCCTCCTGCGCCCCGGCCGAGGCGCGCGGCGGGCCGTCTCTCTGGACTCGACTCGCAGCTACGGTGGGAACAAAGTGCGGGTTCGGCCGCTCCATCTCTTCCAGGAAATTGCTCACTTCGAGCGCCCGGCCGGGAATCGGCCGCGTCCGGCACGGACTTGCGCGCTCCGGCGACCGGGGGCGAGCTTGGGGCCGGTTTCGACGATTCCTCGAGCGATGAAGCGACCCGCCCGTGAAGATCCTCTTCGTCTGCCTCGGCAACATCTGCCGCTCGCCGCTGGCCGAATCCGTGTTCCGGCACCTGGCCCGCGAGCGCGGCGTGGAGCACCTCTTCGAGGTCGACTCCGCGGGCACCTCCGGCTACCACGCCGGGGCGCCGCCCGACCGGCGCAGCGCCGCCACCGCGCGCGCCCGCGGCATCACGGTGGCCGGGGCGAGCCGCCAGCTCACCGCCCGCGACCTGCGCAGCTTCGACTACGTGATCGCCATGGACGCGGAGAACCAGGCGGAGGTCGAGGCGCTGCACGCCGCCACCGGGGGCACCGCGCGCGTGCACCGGCTGCGCGAGTGGGACCCCGAGCGGAGCGGGACGGACGTGCCGGACCCGTACTACGGCGGCGCCCGCGGCTTCGAGGACGTGCACGACATGGTGGAGCGCTCCTGCGCCGCCCTGCTCGTCCACCTGCTGCGGGAGCAGGGAGCGGCGTGACCCTCCCGGCGGCGGTCCGGCGGCGGGTGGAGGCGCGCTTCGGCGCGGTGCGCGACGCCCGCCCGGTGGGCGGCGGGTGCGTCAACCCCGCGCTGCGGCTGGAGCTGCCGGACGGCCCCGCCTTCCTCAAGTACAACGCCGACGCCCCCGCGGGCCTCTTCCCCGCCGAGGCCCGCGCCCTCCGTGCGCTTCGCGCCGCCGCGGGGGAGGAGCTGCGCGTCCCGGAGGTGCTCGCCGCCTGGGACCCGGCGGAGGAGGGCGCCCCCGGCGAGCCCGGGTGGCTCCTGCTGGAGTGGATCGAGCCCGGCGCGCCCGGACCGGGATACGACGAGCGGCTGGGGCGCGGGCTCGCCGCGCTGCACCGGCTGGCGGACGGCCGCTGGGGGTGGGAGGAAGACAACTTCATCGGCCCGCTCCCGCAGCCCAACGCCTCCACCTCCACCTGGGCGGAGTTCTGGCGCGAGCGCAGGCTGGAGCCCCAGCTCCGGCGCGCCCGCGACGCCGGGTACGCGGACGACGCCCGCGAGTGGGCGCGCCTGCTGGACCGTCTCCCCGACCTGCTGGGCCCCGCCGAGGAGGACGGCCCCGCGCTGCTGCACGGCGACCTCTGGGGCGGCAACGTGCTCCCCGCCGCCACCGGCGAGCCCGCCCTGGTGGACCCCGCCGCCTACCGCGGGCACCGCGAGGTGGACCTCGCCATGTCCGAGCTGTTCGGCGGCTTCGCCCCGCGCTTCCGCGCCGCCTACGCCGAGGCCCGCCCCCTCCTCCCCGGGTACCGCGAAGGGCGCCGGGCCGCGTACCAGCTCTTCTACCTCCTGGTGCACGTCAACCTGTTCGGCGGCGCGTACGTGGCGCAGACCCGCTCCGCGCTGCGCGAAGCTCTGGGGACGCCGTAGCCGCACCCCTCGCCTGCGCTCCCCTGCGGCACGAACCTCGCCCTGCCGTGGTACACGTGTTATCCATACGACGTCGCGGAAGGGCGCCGCCGGCCGGACGGCGGGCGCCGCAGCGGCCCCGAGGAGCCACCCGAACACCGCTCGATGCACGGACCGGAGCGCGCGATCCCACCCGCCACCGAAGCCCCGCTCACCTCGCTGCAGCGGGTCGAGCCCGGGCGCACCACGCCCGGCGCGTTCGCGATCACCCGGACCCTGGTGCGCCAGGCGGAGCGCGCCATGCTGCGCGCCTCGGATGCCCACCAGGTGCGGGGGAACTCCGCGCGCCTGCTGGTGGACGGGCCCATGGCCTTCGAGGCGTGGCTGGACGCCATCGGCCGGGCGCGCGAGTGGATCCACCTGGAGAACTATATCCTCCGCGACGACCGCACCGGCCGGCGCTTCCGCGACGCCCTGGCCGACCGGGCGCGCGAGGGGGTGAAGGTCCGGGTGCTCTACGACTGGCTGGGGTGCTGGGCCACCCCGGGGCGCTTCTGGAAGCCGCTCCGCGACGCCGGGGCGGGGGTGCGTGCCTTCGCGCCGCCCAGCGTCCGCGACCCGCTCAACGGGCTGCGGCGCGACCACCGGAAGGTGGTGGTGACGGACGGCGAGTACGCCTCCGTCTCCGGGATGTGCATCGGCGACGAGTGGGCCGGCGACCCGGCGGCCGGCATTCCCCCCTGGCGCGACACCGGGGTGGAGTTCCGCGGGCCCGTGGCGGCCGTGATCGACCGCGCCTTCGCCCGCACCTGGGGGATCGCCGGGCGCCCGCTCCCCCCCGAGGAGGTCCCGGATCCCGAGCGGGCCCGCCGCGTCGGCGACGTGGCGGTGCGGGTCGTGGAGGGGGAGCCGGGGAGAAGCCGCATCTACCGGCTGTCGCAGTTCATCAACGTGGGCGTGGAGCGGCGGCTCTGGATCACGGACCCGTACTTCGTCGCCCCGCCCGCGATGACCGAGGCGCTCGCCGCCGCCGCCCGCGACGGGGTGGACGTGCGCGTCATCGTCCCCGCCTTCAACAACTGGCCCATCGTCGGGGGACTGTCGCGCGCCGGGTACCGCCCGCTGCTGGAGGCGGGGGTGCGGCTCTTCGAGTGGGAGGGCCCCATGATCCACGCCAAGACCGCCGTCGCCGACGGCGTCTGGTCGCGCGTGGGGTCCAGCAACATGAACCTGGCTTCCCTCCTGGGGAACTGGGAGATGGACGTGGCCGTGCTCGACCGCGAGTTCGCCGGCCAGATGGAGGACCTCTTCCTCCGCGACCTGGAGTCCGCGGTGGAGATCACCCTCACTCCCCCCGGGCGCCGCATCGGCAACCCGGAGCGGCGCAAGGCCGAGCGGCTGGTGACCGAGCGCCCCGAGGACGTCCGCAAGCCCGGCCGCGCCTCCGCCCGCGAGGCCCGGCGGCGCGCACACCGCGGCGGGACCCTGGGACGCGCCGTGGGGCGCGTCGCCCGCGCCGGCTCCGTCCTGGGGCGCTCCCTGGTGGGCCAGCGGATGATCGGCCGCGAGGACACCGGGTGGGTCGCTGCGCTCGGCGCCTTCCTGGTGCTCGTGTCCCTCCTGGGCTTCTTCTTCCCCCGCCTCTTCGGCTGGCCCGTCGCCTTCCTGGTCTTCTGGCTCGGCGTGGCCTCGCTGGTGCGCGCCGTCACCCCCCCGCGCCGCCGGGGGCCCTGACGCGGACTCCGCTCGTGTTCCCATATGGGAACGTCCCGCCCGCGCCCCCGGCAGCTCGTTTGGGCGGATTCCGTGTAAGCCGTTGGGCGGCAACGGATGGCAACCCGGGCTACGGCCGATGGGTAACTACGTGTCAGGTTGCAGGCGCGGGGCCGCCTCCGGTCTCCTTTGGGGAACATCTGGCGTGAATCCCGGCCGGTTGTACCTCTATGTGTATGGGATGCATTGATTTCGAGGGGAAGAACCGCTATAATAGATGCGTCCGCTGGACGTTTTCCCATCGAAATCGGGGCACTCGGCCCTCTCGGCGCGATCGGCGTTTCAGATCCAAACCTGGAGGCTCACGTATGGAGTTTCGGTCCGCTCTCCCTGTCGCAGTCCTGTTCGGCAGCGTCCTCGGCGCCGCTGTCGTAGGCGTCAAGGATCCCAAGACGGGCGTGGCTCCTTCCGCGCAGCTCCCTGCCGCGATGGTCTCCGAGGCCGCGGCGGCCACGGTCGCCGCGGTGACCTGGGACATCCCCATCGTCCGCAACGACCCGGTCGAGCGGTTCATCGGGATCTTCACCGAGAAGCAGCCCGACCGGATGGCGCTCTACCTGAAGCGCTCCGGCCGCTACGAGGGGATGATCCGCGCCAAGCTGCGCGAGCGCGGCATGCCGGAGGACCTGCTCTACCTCTCCATGATCGAGTCCGGCTTCAACCCGACGGCGCGATCCAAGGCGCAGGCGGTGGGGCTGTGGCAGTTCATCGAGGAGACCGGCCAGCGCTACGGGCTGCGGGTCGACGGCTACGTGGACGAGCGGAAGGACCCCGAGAAGAGCACGGACGCGGCGCTCCGCTACCTGCAGGACCTCCACAACCAGTTCGGCTCCTGGTACCTGGCTGCCGCCGCCTACAACAGCGGCGAGAACCGCGTCGCCCGCGTGATGCGCGAGGAGACGGGGTCGGTGAAGGGGCAGGAGGAGGACTTCTGGCGGATCCGCCGGCGCCTCCCCGCCGAGACCCGCGAGTACGTGCCGCTCATGCTGGCCGCCGCGCTGATCGGCAAGGAGCCGCACAAGTACGGGCTGGGCGACGTGGAGCGCTACCTCCCGGTCCCCACGGAGATCGTCGAGGTCCCGGGCGGCACCAAGCTGGACGTGGTGGCGAAGGCGGTGGGCGTGACCGAGAAGGACGTCCGCGACCTGAACCCGCAGCTGGTGAAGGGGGTGACCCCCCCGGGGTCGAAGCCCTACGCCGTGCGGATCCCGGAGGGCCGGCGGGTGCAGTACGCCACCAACTTCGACCGGGTCCGCGAGTCCGCGGCCGCCCAGGCGAAGGTGGAAAAGGCGCGCGAGAGCGCCGCTTCCAAGGCGAAGGTGGAGCAGGCGCGAAAGACGCGGGTGGCCAAGGCCGCGCGGCCGAAGAAGTCCTCCGCGAAGTACCACAGCGTCCGCGAGGGCGAGTCGCTCTGGACCATCGCGCGCCGCAACGACACCAGCGTGAACGCCATCAAGCGGGCCAACGGGCTGCGCAACAACAACCTGCGCCCGGGCCAGCGCCTGCGGATCCCGGCGTAAGGAATCTTTTCGGGAATGTCCGAGCGGGGCCGTCGCCATTCAGGGCGGCGGCCCCGTTTCTCGTTCCCGGTGGCTCTGGTGGGCCGCACAGGCGCACCTCGCACTTCGCACTCCCGCACTCCCGTCCCCGCACTTTCGCCCGCCTCGCCTCCCCGTCAGATTGTCCCGCACATGGCCATTCCCGCGACCGACCCGTCCGCCCCCGGGCGCGTGCTCCTCGTCTTCCTGGACGGGGTGGGGATCGGCGCGGACGACCCCTCCGTGAACGCCTTCGCGGCGGCGCGGCTCCCGCGGCTGCGTGCGCTCCTCGGAGGGCGGCTCCCGGTCCGCGAGCACCTGGACGGCGGCGGGATCGTGGCGGAGGGGGCGGTGCTCGTCGCGGCGGACGCCACGCTCGGCGTGCCCGGGCGGCCGCAGAGCGGCACCGGGCAGACGGCGCTCCTCACCGGGGTCAACG
>DASYWD010000504.1 GCA_035936415.1 Longimicrobiaceae bacterium | reverse complement strand
CCCTGGAGCTCCCCACCGACAGGGCGCGCCCCGCGGTGCGGGGCCGCGGCGGCGCCGCGGTGGAGGCGGTCCTCCCGCCGGAGCTGGCGGACGCCCTGCGCGGCCTCTCCCGGCGCGAGGGGGCCACGCTGTTCATGACCGTCCTCGCGGGATGGCAGGCGCTGCTGGCGCGCTGGTCCGGGCAGACGGACGTCGTCGTCGGCACCCCCATCGCCGGGCGGACGCACCCGGACACCGAGGGGCTGATCGGCTTCTTCGCCAACACCCTGGCGCTGCGGGCGGACCTCGGCGGCGACCCGTCGTTCGCGGAGCTGCTGGGCCGCGTTCGCGAGGGGGCGCTGGGGGCGTACGCGCACCAGGACCTCCCCTTCGAGCGCCTGGTGGAGGAGGTCGCCCCCGGGCGGAGCCTGTCGCACACGCCGCTCTTCCAGGTGGTGCTGGCGCTGCAGAGCGCGCCCTCCGCGCCGCCGCGGCTCCCCGGGGTGGAGGCGGCGCCGCTGCGGCTGGGCACCACCACCGCCAAGTTCGACCTGACCCTGGCGCTGGCGGAGAGCGGCGGGGGGCTCGCCGGCTCGCTGGAGTACTCCACCGAGCTCTTCGACGCCTCCACGGTGCAGCGGATGCTGGGGCACTTCCGCGTCCTGCTGGAGGGGGCCGCCGCGGCGCCGGAGCGGCGCCTCTCCGGGCTGGAGCTGCTGGACGCCCACGAGCGGGACCAGGTCCTCCGCCGCTTCGGGGCGCCGGCCGGGGCCTTCCCGGCGGACGCCACCCTGCAGGGGCTGTTCGCGGCGCAGGCCGCGCGGACGCCCGGCCGCGCCGCCGTGAGCTTCGAGGGGGAGTCGCTCACGTACGCAGAGCTGGACGGCCGCTCCAACCGCCTCGCCCGCTGGCTGCGCGCCCGCGGCGTGGGGCCCGAGGTGCCGGTGGGGCTCTGCCTGGAGCGCTCTCTGGAAACGGTGGTGGCGGTCCTGGGGGTGCTCAAGGCGGGCGGCGCGTACGTGCCGCTGGATCCCGACTACCCCGCCGAGCGGCTCGCCTACGCGGTCAATGACTCCGGGGTCGGCGTGGTGCTCACGCGCGAGGGCGTCCGCGGCCGGCTCCCGGCCGCCGCGGAGGGCGCCCTCCTGACCGTGGCGCTGGATGCCGAATGGGAGCGGATCGCCGGCGAGGACGACGCGCCTCTGCCGGAGACGGCGGGCCCCGGCGGGCTGGCGTACGTGATCTACACCTCCGGCTCCACCGGCCGCCCCAAGGGCGTGCAGGTCACCCACGCCAACGTCGTCCGCCTCTTCACCGCCACCGAGCCCTGGTTCGGCTTCGGAGAGGACGACGTGTGGACGCTGTTCCACTCGTACGCCTTCGACTTCTCCGTCTGGGAGATCTGGGGCGCGCTCCTCCACGGCGGGCGTCTGGTCGTGGTCCCCTGGGAGACCAGCCGCTCGCCGGAGGCCTTCAGGGAGCTGCTGGCCCGCGAGCGGGTGACGGTGCTCAACCAGACCCCCTCCGCCTTCCGCCAGCTGATCGCCGAGGACGAGGCGGCGCCGCCGGAGGAGCTGGCGCTTCGCTGGGTGGTGTTCGGCGGGGAGGCGCTGGAGCCGGGCTCGCTGCGCCCCTGGACGACCCGGCACGGCCTGGAGCGGCCGCGGCTGGTGAACATGTACGGGATCACCGAGACCACCGTGCACGTCACCTTCCACCCCATCACGGCGGAGGACGTGGAGCGCGGCTCCGTGAGCCCCATCGGCCGGGCGATCCCGGACCTGGGGGTGTACGTGCTGGACCCGCACGGGAGCCCCGTCCCCGTCGGCGTGCCCGGGGAGATGTACGTGGCGGGCGCCGGGGTGGCGCGCGGCTACCTGGGGCGGCCGGAGCTGACGGCCGCGCGCTTCGTCCCCGACCCGTTCACCGGCGGCGCGGGCGCCCGGCTGTATCGGAGCGGCGACCTGGCGCGCTGGCTCCCCACGGGGGAGCTGGAGTACCTGGGCCGCATGGACGAGCAGGTCAAGGTGCGCGGCTTCCGCATCGAGCCCGGGGAGATCGAGGCGGCGCTGACCCGGCACCCCGCGGTCCGCGAGGCCGTGGTCGTGCTGCGCGAGGACGTGCCCGGCGACCGGCGCCTGGTGGCGTACCTGACCGCCGAGGGCGGGGCGCCGTCGCAGCGGGAGCTGCGCGACCACCTGGGCGCCCACCTCCCCGACTACATGGTCCCGGCCGCCTTCGTGGCGCTCGAGCGGATCCCCCTCACCGGCAACGGCAAGACCGACCGCCGCGCCCTCCCGGCGCCCGACGCCGCGGCCTCCGCGGAGCGGTACACCGCCCCGCGCACCCCGCAGGAGGCGCGCATGGCGGCGATCTGGGCGGAGGTGCTGGGCGTGGAGCGCGTGGGGGTGGACGAGGACTTCTTCGCCCTGGGCGGGCACTCCCTGCTGGCGGTCCGGCTCGTCTCCCGGGTGGAGCGCGCGCTCGGGCAGAAGGTCCCCCTGCACGCGCTCTTCGCGGGAGCCACGGTGGAGAGCATGGCCGCCCTGCTCGACGGGGGGCGGCGGAGGGTCCCGGCCCCGCCGCTGGTCGGCATCCGGCGCGAGGGGACGGGGCGCCCCTTCTTCTGCGTCCACGCCGCCGACGGCCACGTCCTCTCCTACGGGCGCCTGGCGCACCACCTCGGGCCGGAGCAGCCCTTCTACGCCCTCCAGGCCCCGGGGCTCGACGGCGGGGAGCCGCTGGCCCGGGTGGAGGAGATGGCGGAGCGTTACGTGGCGGCCCTCCGCGAGGTCCAGCCGGCGGGGCCGTACGCGCTTAGCGGCTGGTCGATGGGCGGGGTGGTGGCGTTCGAGATGGCGCGGCAGCTCCGGGCCGCGGGAGATGAGGTGGAGGTGCTCGCCCTCCTCGACGCGCCGCGGGCGGTGCGCGCGGCGGACGCGGAGGACGAGGCGGCGTTCCTGGTCGAGGCGCTCCGGGGGATGGCGGAAGGGCGCCTCCCCGCGTCGTTCTCGGAGGCGCGCCTGCGCGCGCTTCCCACCCGGGAGCGCGTTGAGTACGTCCGCGCCGAGGCTGTGGCCGCCGGGGTGCTCCCCGCCGACGTGGACGCCGGCCGGCTGCACGACCTGCTCCGGGTGCGCCGCGCCCACCTCCGCGCGCTGCGCAGCTACCTGCCGGGGGAGTACGACGGGCGCGTCCTCTTCTTCCAGGCGGCCGAGCGCCCGGCCGGAGCCCCTCCGGGCGACCGGGTGATCGACTGGGAGGCGCTCTGCCGGGGTGGGGTCGAGGTGCTCAGCGCCGCCGGAGACCACTTCACCATGCTCCAGGAGCCCCGGGTACAGTCCCTGGCGGCGTCCCTGCGGGCCTGCCTGGGCCGGGTGGGTCAGCGATGACCCGCCTCCGCCCCCGACACACGGGAGACATGGACACGACCACGCCAGACGTGCAGCCCGCGGGCGCGGAAGCCCGCCTCTCCCTGGCCGTGGGGCCGCCGCTGCCGGCCCCCGCCGACGCGCCC
>DASYWD010000503.1 GCA_035936415.1 Longimicrobiaceae bacterium | reverse complement strand
CGCGGGCGGTCGGCGGGCAGCTCCAGCAGCTCGGGCGCGCCGGAGAGCGTCCGCTTCCAGTACTCCGCCTGCTGGCGCAGCACCTCTCCCTCCACCCAGCGCCGCTGCCAGACGGCATAGTCGGCGTACTGCACCGGAAGCTCCGGCAGCGGGTCCGCCTCTCCGCTGCGGAACGCGTCGTAGAGGGCGTTCAGCTCGCGGGTGAGCACGCCCATGCTCCAGCCGTCGGAGACCACGTGGTGCATGGTCACCTGCAGCGCGTGCTCGTCCTCCCCCAGCCGGACCAGGCACCCGCGGACCAGCGGCCCCCGCTCCAGGTCGAACGGGGCGCCCGCCTCTTCCGCGATCACGCGTCTGACCTCGGACTGGGGACGTGCGCTCAGGTCGCGCTCCGTCAGGCGGAAGCGCCACTCCTCTGCCGGGGCGATCCGCTGCACCGGCTGGCCGTCCACCAGGGGGAAGGTCGTGCGCAGCACCTCGTGCCGCGCCACGATCCGCTCCAGCGCACGCCGCAGCGCCTCACGGTCCAGCTCCCCCCGCAGGCGGCGCAGCCAGGGGACGTGGTAGGCGTTCCCCAGCCCGCCGAGCCGCTCCAGGAACCAGAGCCGCTGCTGCGCGAAGGAGAGCGGCAGCGGCGCGGTGCGCTCCACCGGCTCGATGGGCGGCAGGTCCGCCCGGGCAGCCTCCGCCACGGCGCGCGCGTACTCCGCCAGCACGGGGAGACGGAAGACCTCCCCCACGGGGACCTCCACCCCGAGCCTCTGCCGCACCCGCGAGACCACCCGCACCGCCAGCAGCGAGTGCCCGCCCAGCTCGAAGAAGTGGTCCCACCGCCCCACCCGCTCCAGCCTCAGCACCTCCGCCCAGATCTCCGCCACCGCCTCCTCCACCTCCCCCTGCGGCGCCTCGTAGCCCCGCCGCGCGTACGCCTCCCCTTCCGGGGCCGGCAGCGCCCTCCGGTCCAGCTTGCCGTTGGGCGTCAGCGGCATCTCCTCCAGGCACACGTACGCCGCCGGCGCCATGTACTCCGGCACCCGCTCCAGCAGGTGCGCCCGCAGGCTCTCCGCGCGGATCGCTTCGGGGGCCACGTAGTACGCCACCAGCCGCTTGTCCCCGGGCTCGTCCTCCCGCGCCACCACCACCGCCTCATGCACCTCCGGGTGCTCCAGCAGCCGGGCTTCGACCTCGCCCGGCTCGATCCGGTAGCCGCGCACCTTCACCTGGTGGTCGCTCCGCCCCACGAACTCCAGCGCCCCGTCCGCCCGGCGCAGCACCCGGTCCCCCGTGCGGTACAGGCGCACACCCGGCTTCCGCGCGAACGGGTCCGGGACGAAGCGCTCCGCCGTCAGCTCCGGCCGGCCCAGGTACCCGCGCGTCACCCCGTCGCCGCCGAGGTACAGCTCCCCGGCGGCGCCGAGCGGCACCGGGCGCAGCTCCCCGTCCAGCAGGTACGCGGTGGTGTTCGCGATCGGGCGCCCGATGGGCACCGCTCCCTCCCCCGCCTCCACCCGCAGCGCCGTGGACCAGACGGTGGTCTCCGTCGGGCCGTACAGGTTCCAGAGCGCGGAGCAGCGCGCGAGGAGCCGCCCGGCCAGCTCGCGCGGAAGCGCCTCCCCGCCGCAGAGCACCCGCAGCCCCTGCGTCCCCTCCCAGCCCGCCTCCAGCAGCATCTGCCAGGTCGCGGGCGTGGCCTGCATCAGCGTGGCGCCCGTCGCCGCCAGCGCCTCGCGCAGGCCGGCCCCGTCCGCGGCGGTCTCGCGCGCGGCGAGCGCGACGCGCGCTCCCGTGCTCAGCGGGAGGAAGAGCTCCAGCCCCGCGATGTCGAAGGAGAGGGTGGTCACCGCCAGGAGCGTGTCCGAGGGCGCCAGCCCCGGCTCCACGCGCATGGAGTCCAGGAAGTTCACCAGCGCGCGATGCGGGACCATGACTCCCTTGGGCCGGCCGGTGGACCCGGACGTGTAGATCACGTACACCAGGTGCTCCGGGCTCAGCGCCCCCCGCACAGGGTCGCTCTCCGGCCGGCGCGCCCAGGCCGCGGCATCGCCCGCCAGGTCCAGCACCGGCACCCCCGCCAGCTCCG
>DASYWD010000502.1 GCA_035936415.1 Longimicrobiaceae bacterium | reverse complement strand
GCCCCGCGCGCCCGCGCGCCGTCGAGGGCCGCCGCCAGCTCCGCGGCGAGCGTGCGGACGCGCGGCTCGCGGACCAGGGTGAAATGGTCGCCGGGGACGCAGCGGATCTCCACCCCGCCCGCGGCCAGGCCGCCCCAGAAGGCGGCGGTGCCGGCGTGTTCCTCGTCCTCGGCCAGGAAGAGCGTCACCGCGGCGTCCAGGGGACCAGGCCGGTACGCCCGCACGGCGGCGTGGTTGGCGCGCAGGACGTCGAAGCGTCGTCGCAGCTCCGGAAGGTCGGTCTCGGGCGGGAGCAGGCCGGCTGCGCGCCCCCCGTCCAGGAGCCGGACCAGGCATCCCTCCACCCCGAGCGCCCGCGCCTCGGCCGCCGTGGGCCCGCCGTCCAGCGAAAGGCCCAGGTGCAGGGCGAAGGACGCGACCTCCGACAGATCGTCGGCGGGGTTCCCGGTGTGGGGCTCGGACGGCAGGGTGTCGACCAGCGCCAGGAACTCGACCGTCTCTCCCCGGGCCCGCAGCCGCCGCGCCATCTCCCAGGCCACCAGCCCGCCCATGGACCACCCCCCCAGGCGATAGGGGCCCCGGGGCTGGACCTCCCTGACGGCCTCCAGGTACTCCCCGGCCATCGCCGCGATGTCCGGGACGGGCTCGGGAGCCCCGTCCAGCCCCGGGGACTGGAGACCGTAGACCGGCTGCTCCGGGCCCAGGTGTCCCGCGAGCGGCAGGTACGCGATGGCCGATCCGCCCAGCGCGTGCACCAGGAAGAGAGGAGGTCGGGAGCCAGCCGCGTGCAGGGGCACCAGGGGCGAGGGGCTCGCCTCCGCGGCGCCGCGGCGTAGGGCGGCGGCGAGCCCCTCCACGGTCTGCTCTGCCAGGAGCAGCGACGGGGATACGCGCGCCCCGGTCAGCCGGGACAGCCGCAGCGCCGCCCGGATCGCCGCGATCGAGTCTCCGCCCAGCTCCACGAAGGAGTCGCGCACCCCCACCATGCGCCGCCCCAGCACCCCCTCCCAGACGTGCACGAGGCGCATCTCCAGGGTGTCGCGGGGGGGGACGTACCCCGCGCCGTCGTCGGAGGCGGCGGCGACGGGAAGGGCCCGGCGGTCGACCTTCCCGTTCGGGAGGAGCGGAAGGCGCTCCAGGTGGACCCAGACGGTGGGGATCAACGGCTCGGGGAGCCGCTCCGCAGCCCAGCTCCGGAGAGTGCGGGCCGTCGGCGTGCCCGCACCCTCCCGGGGGGTCACGTAGGCCGCCAGCCGCACCTCGCCCGGGGCGTCCTCCCGCGCCACCACGGCGGCGTCGCCGATCCCCGGGTGCTCGCGGAGCACGGCCTCCACCTCGCCGGGCTCCACCCGGTGGCCGCGCACCTTGGCCTGGGTGTCGGCGCGGCCCAGGTACTCCAGCGCGCCGTCCTCGCGGCGGCGGGCCCGGTCGCCGGTCCGGTACATCCGCGCCCCGGGCCCCGTGGCGAACGGGTCGGGGAGGAAGCGCTCGGCGGTCAGCTCCGGCCGGCCGTGGTACCCCCGGGCGACGCCGTCGCCGGCCACGTACAGCTCCCCCGCCACGCCCACGGGCGCGGGGCGCATCCCGGCGTCCAGCACGTGGGCGCGCACGTTGTCGATGGGGAGGCCGATGGGGGCGGAGGGTGCGTCCGCGGCGGCATCCTCTCCCGTCACCACCTGGCAGGTCGCATCGATCACCTCGGAGGTGCCGTACAGGTTGAGCAGGGTGGCCCCCGGCGCGGACTGGCGGAAGCGCCGCAGCAGGTCCGGGGGGAGCCGCTCGCCGGAGGTGATCCACAGCGTCAGCTCCGGGAGCCGCGCCCCCAGGTCGGGGTATGCGTCCAGCAGCGCGCGCAGCAGCGAGGGGACCAGCACCAGGCGGGTGCAGCGGGCGGCGCGGAGCGACTCCGTCAGCGCCTCGGGGTCGCGGAGCACCGCCTCGGGGAGCACGGCCAGCGGGACCCCGGCCCCCAGCGCCCCGAAGATCTCCAGGTTGGAGTCCACGAAGCCCAGGGCGGTCTTGTGGCTCCACACCTCGCCGGGGCGTGGGGGGTGCTCGCGCCAGAGCCAGGCCAGCCGGTTGTGGGCGTTGCGGTGCGTCCCCACCACCCCCTTGGGCCGGCCCGTGCTCCCGGAGGTGTAGGTGACGTAGGC
>DASYWD010000501.1 GCA_035936415.1 Longimicrobiaceae bacterium | reverse complement strand
GCCGCGAGCCGGTGGTGCTCGATCTTCATGCAGCGGTCCTGCACCACCCGGATCCCGGCCTCCTCCAGCCGCCGGGCCACCTCGTCGTTGCGGATCCCGAGCTGGAGCCACACCGCCTTCGGGCGGAGCGCCAGCAGCTCGTCCGCGTGCTCCGCCACGTTCTCGGCGTTCCGGAACACCTCCACCACGTCCGGCGCCTCCTCCAGCTCCTCCAGCGTGGACACCGCGCCCGGGTGCCCGGCCTCGGCCAGCTCCGGGTTGACGGGGATGACGGTGTACCCGTGCGCCGCCAGGTACTGCGGCACCGCGCTCGCGGGCGCCATGGGCTCGTCGTCGCCCTTCATCCCCAGCACGGCGATGGTCCGGGCGCTGCGCAGGATCTCCAGGGGGAGCTGGTCGTCGTCGCTCATGTAGAAAGCAGGGTTCAGGGTACGGGGGACAGCCGGCGGGCCGGAGGTGAGGCCAGTTCCGTGCCTCCACGCACCGGCCGGCGCGACAACTGCTCTTCGAGGTGGGATCGGGATGACGATGGAGACGCGCCCGCTGGGCGGCACGGGACTGCGGGTGACGCCGCTCGGCCTGGGGCTGGCGGCGCTCGGGCGGCCCGGGTACATGACGCTGGGCCACGCCGACGACCTGGGGAGCGACCGCTCGGTGGATGCCATGCGGGAGCACGCGCACGCCGTGCTGGACGCCGCCTGGGAGGCGGGGGTCCGCTACTTCGACGCGGCGCGGAGCTACGGGCGCGCGGAGGAGTTCCTGGCGTCGTGGCTGGAGGCGCGGGGGGTCGGCCCGGGTGAGGCCACGGTGGGCTCCAAGTGGGGGTACGCCTACACCGCCGGCTGGCGGGTGGACGCGGAGGTCCACGAGGTGAAGGAGCACTCCCTGGCGCGGCTGCGGCAGCAGCACGGGGAGAGCCGCGCCGTCCTGGGCGCCCGGCTGCAGCTCTACCAGATCCACTCCGCGTCGCTGGACACCGGCGTGCTGGAGAACGCCGGTGTGCTCGACGAGCTGGCGCGCCTCCGCGACGCGGGGCTGTGCATCGGCCTCTCCACCACCGGCCCGCGGCAGGCGGACACCCTCCGCCGCGCGCTGGAGGTCCGGCGCGGCGGGGCGCTGGTGTTCGGCGCGGTGCAGGCCACCTGGAACCTGCTGGAGCCCTCCGCGGCTGGGGCGCTGCGCGAGGCGCGCGAGGCAGGGATGGGCGTGATCGTGAAGGAGGCGCTCTCCAACGGCCGGCTGACCGACCGCAACCGGGACCCCGGCGACACGGCGAAGCTCGCCCCGATCCGCGCCGAGGCGGAGCGGCTGGAGACGACGACGGACGCGCTGGCGCTCGCCGCCGCGCTCGCCCGCCCCTGGGCGGACGTGGTGCTCAGCGGCGCCGCGGCCGTGGAGCACCTGCGCTCGAACGCGCGGGCGCTGGATGTGACGTGGGACGAGGAGGCGGAGGGGCGGCTGGCGGGGCTCGCGGAGGAGCCGGAGGCGTACTGGGAGCGGCGGGGGCGGCTGCCGTGGACCTGAGGGCCACGGGGGAGGGGATCCGCGATCGGATCCCCTCCCCCGCCCCTGCCGCCGTTCAGCACTCCCCGGTGCGCTTCCGCTTGGGGGTGCAGGGCACCGCCGGCCCCTTCTTCCCGACCAGCGTCGACGGCACCGGCGCGAGGGAGTAGAGCAGGTGGCTGTTCATGGTGTGGCCGTCATTCCCCGTGACCGGGAGGACGACGTTCTTGGTGGAGCCGTCCACCAGCACGTCGCGCACCTGCTGCGGGGTGGCGCCGGGCGCCTGCTCCAGCACCAGCGCCGCCGCGCCGGCCACGTGCGGCGACGCCATGGAGGTGCCGCTCTTCGTGCCGCTGGAGGTGGGGCTGTCCATCGTGGCCGACAGGATCCTGGAGCCCGGCGCGAACAGGTCGATGCAGGCGCCGTAGTTGGTCCAGGTGGTCCGCTTGTCGGCGCTGGTGCTCGCCGCCACGGTGATGGCCTCCGGGACGTTGGAGATGGGGAACATGCAGGCGTCCGCGCCCAGCGTCCCGTTCCCCCAGCCGTTCCCCGCCGCCACCACCGTGGTGACGCCGGAGGCGACCATCGCCCGCACCGCGTCGTCGATGGGCCCGCTGGTCCCCATGGTCTTCGTGGGGATGACGTCGCCGAGCGACATGTTCGCCACCGCCGGGAGCGTGGCGTGCTTCGCCACCCAGTCCATCCCCGCGATCACGTCCGCGTCCGAGCCGTACCCCGCGCAGCTCAGCACGCGGATCCCCACCAGCTTCACCCGCTTCGCCACGCCGAAGGTCTTCCCGCCCACGGTCCCGGCCACGTGCGTCCCGTGCCCGTCGCAGTCGCCGCTCCCGTCGTACAGCAGCGCGTCCGTGGGGTCGGCGGCGTAGGCGTCCCACCCCAGCGAGGCGCGCCCCTCGAACTCCACGTGGTCGTAGCGGATCCCGGTGTCGATCACGTAGGCCGTGACGCCGGCGCCGGTGGCCGTGTAGCTGTACACGCTGTCCAGCGGGAGCGCGCGCTGGTCGATGCGGTCCAGTCCCCAGGTGGCGCCGGTCTGCGTCGTCAGCGCGTGGATCTGCCGCTGCACCGACACCTTGAGCACGCGCGGGTCCGCCAGGAGCCGGTCCACCGTCACCTGCGGGATCTCTCCCGCGAAGCCGTTCAGCAGGTGCTCGTAGACGTACCGGGGCCGGATGCCGTACTGGAGCGCCAGCGCGCCCGCGTCCGCCGTCCAGTCCAGCGTGACGACGTAGTGGCCGGGGATGCTCCCCTCGTCCGTGGTGGCGAGGAGCGATGCACGCGACTGGGGCTCGCCGGGCGAGACCGGCTGCGTGGAGTCGTCGCAGGCGGCAAGCCCCGCGACCGTGAGAAACACCAGCATGCGACGCATGGCAACACCTCGGATCGGAGTGAGATCGATTCGCCTGGTGCCATCGCATTGCAAAGTCCGGTCGCCGTTGCGCCACCGGTGGAAGACGTTGCAGAACAGTTATTTAGCTTAAATGCATCCGCCAGGCCGGCCGGCCATTCGCACCTTTTTTGTGCAGGCGGCGCCCGGCGTGTCCCTGAAAAAGTGAAGGCGTGGCCGTGTCGCGCGGACGGTCGGAGGCGGGATGGTCTCCGGAAGAAGTGAACCCGAAGGGACTCGCTTGCGAGCACTCGCTTCGCTCAGACATCCACTTCTTCCTCCGACCACCCCGCCCCCTCCCTGCGACCCTCTCCGCGACGGTGCCGAACTGCAGGTGCAGTTCTCCCCTCCCCCTTGCGGGGAGGGGCCGGGGGTGGGGGTCCGCCGCCGACGCGCCCCGATGCCGACCTGACAGGAAGCCCTCCCCCAGAATTGGGGGATATAGGGGGCAAATGTTGCGAGCCTCAAGCGAGCCGGGTGGGGGCCCACCTACTCGTCCCGCAGCGCCTCCAGCGGCGTGCGGCGGAAGGTCTCCCGGCTCCCCCACCACCCCACCCCCACCGCCAGCAGCGCCATCCCCGCCACGAGGCCCAGGAGCCCCGCGGCCGGCACGCCGAAGGAGTCGAGCTCGAAGACCCACCTGGACAGCGCCCACCCGCCCGCCACCGCCAGCGCGCTTCCCACCACCCCGGCCAGCAGCCCCAGCAGGGCGTACTCGGTCAGCAGGATGGAGCCGATCTGCCGGCGCGAGGCGCCCAGGGTGCGCAGGAGCACGGTCTCGCGGATCCGCTGCAGGCGCGAGACCGACACGGCGCCCAGCAGCACCACGACCCCGGTGGCGAGGCTGAAGCCCGCCAGGAAGCGGATCACCAGCGAGACGCGGCCGAGCACCTCGTCCAGCGCCGCCTGCACCTCGGTGAGGTCCACCGAGACCACGTTGGGAAAGGCGCGCACCAGGTCGCGCTGCGCCCGCGCCCGCGCGGCGGCGTCCGGGGCGTCCGCCAGGATCACCCAGGTCTGCGGCGCGCCCTCCAGCGCCCGGGGGGGGAAGACGGCGAAGAAGTTGGGCTCGAAGCGCGCCCAGTCCACCTCCCGCAGCGAGGTTACCCGCGTGGGGACCTGCACCCCCTGCACGTCCCAGGTGATCCGGTCGCCGATCCCCACCCCCAGGTCCTCGGCGATCCCGCGCTCCAGCGAAACCGGGGCGGGCTCCCCGGGGCGGGCCTCTCCCCCGCTCCACCACTCCCCCGCCACCAGCTTCTCCGAGGCCACCACGGTGTCGCGGAAGGTGGAGCGGTACTCCCGCCGCACGGCCCACCCCTCCGGCCCCCCGGGCCCGTCCCGCCGCCGCTCGCCCTCCCCCGCCCGGTCCTCCGCGCCCTCCGGCGGGGCGAGGCGGGACACGCGGACGCCGTTGATGGCCGACACCCGCATGGGGACGATGGGGGCCCGCTGCAGCACCCCCACCCCGCCCTCCTGCAGCATCCCGCGCACCGCGGGCTCCTGGTCCTCCTGCACGTCGAAGAAGACCAGGCTGGCCCGCGCCCCCTCCGCGCCGGGGCGCAGCGGGCGGAGCAGGTTGTCCTGTACCAGGTAGAGCACCGACAGCAGGAAGACGCCGAACCCGAGCGCCAGCACCACCGTCCGCGTCTGGTTCCCCGGGCGGTACAGGTTGGCGATCCCCTGCCGCACCGGGTAGGGGAAGCCCCCCGCCCGCAGGCGCCGCACTCCGCGAACCGTGAGCCACGCCACCCCGCCCAGGCCGAGCAGCGTCGCCGCGATCCCTCCGGCGAACTGCAGCCCCAGCCGGGCGTCCCCCGCCTGCACCACCACCAGGAGCGCCACGCTCGCGGCCAGGAGCGCGCGGGCGCCCCAGGTCCACGGGTCGCTCGGGGCGGGCTCCGGCTCGGTCGCCACCCGGCGGCGCAGCGTCTCCAGCGGGGAGATGCGCCGCACCGCCAGGAGCGGGAGGAGCGCGAAGGCCACCGAAACCCACACCCCCACGCCCACGCCGGTGAGCACCGCCGCCGCGTCCGGGCGGACCGCCACGTCGATGGGGATGTAGTCCTGCAGCAGCCCGGGGATCACCCACTGCACCGCGACGCCCAGCGCGGCGCCGAGCAGCGAGCCGGCCAGCCCCATCGCCGCCGCCTGCAGGAGGTAGATGGCGATCACCTGCGGGGCCGTCGCGCCCAGGCAGCGCAGCGTGGCGATGCTTTCCCGCTTCTCCGCCATGTACGCGCCCATGGCGCTCGCCACGCCGATCCCGCCCAGGAGGAGCGCGAAGGTGCCGATCAGCCCCAGGAAGCGCCCGAGCTGCGTCAGCACACCGCTCAGGCGGTCCTGCCGCGCCTCCGCCGTGCGGAGGCCCACCCGCTCCTCGCGCAGCCGCTCCTGGTACGCCTCGTCCACCACGGCGGCGTCGCCTGCGCCGGGGAGGCGGAGGAAGGCGTCGTACTCCACCCGGCTCCCGAAGCCCAGCAGCCCGGTGGCCTCCAGGGCATCGGCGGGGATGAAGACGCGCGGCGCGAAGGAGGCGGCGAGCCCCGCCTCGCCAGGCACCATCCGGAGCGTCCCCAGCACGCGGAAGTCGGCATCGCCGATGCGGATGGAGTCGCCCACGCGGGCCCCGAGCGCCACCAGCAGCGCCGGGTCGGCCAGGGCGTTGCGGCCGGTCGCCAGCTCCGCCCAGCGGCCGGCGGGCTCCGTCTCCACCTCGCCGTAGAAGGGCCAGCCCCCTTCCACGGCGCGCACCTGCGCCAGCCGCGTGGCCCCGGTGCGCGGGAGCACGGTCATGGAGGCGAACGACGAGGCGCGGGAGATCTCCGCGCCCGCCCCCCGGAGGGAGTCCAGCAGGGCCTCCGTGCGCTCGCCGAAGGGGCGGGTGCTGCTCACCTCCAGGTCGGCGCCCAGGAGGAGGCGGGCCTGGTCGCCCACCCCCGCGGCCATGCTCGCCGCGAACGACTGCGTGGCGACCAGCGCCGCCACCCCCAGCGAGATGGAGGAGAGGAAGAGGAAGAGGCGGCGGCGGGCGAAGCGGCTCTCGCGCCAGGCCAGGGCGGCGAGCGGGCGGAAGGCGCTCACCGGAGGGCCGCCTCGTCCGAGACCACGCGGCCGTCGGCCAGGCGGATGATGCGCCCCGCCCGGCTCGCCAGGTCGGGGTCGTGCGTCACCAGGACCAGCGTGGTCCCCAGCTCCCGGTTGAGCTCGGTCAGCAGCTCCACGATCCGGTGCCCGGTGGCGGCATCGAGGTTGCCGGTGGGCTCGTCGGCGAACAGAATGCTCGGAGAGTGTACGAAGGCACGGGCGACGGCCACGCGCTGCTGCTCGCCGCCGGAGAGCTGGGCGGGGTAGTGGTGGCCCCGCCCCCCCAGCCCCACGCGGGCCAGGAGCTCGTCCGCCCGCTCGGCGGCGCCGGTTCGCCCCGACAGCTCCAGCGGAACGCGCACGTTCTCGCTGGCGGTGAGGGTGGGGATGAGCTGGAACGCCTGGAAGACGAAGCCGATCCGCTCCCGCCGCAGGCGGGCGCGCTCGTCCTCGGAGAGCGCGGCCAGGTCGGTGCCGTCCAGGTGGACGGAGCCGCGGCTGGGACGGTCCAGCCCGGCCATGAGCCCCAGGAGCGTGGTCTTCCCGCTCCCGGAGGGGCCCACCACGGCGACGAACTCGCCCGGCGCCACGGTGAAACTCACGTCGCGCAGCACGGTCAGCTCGCGGCCGCCGCTGCGGTACGACTTCTGGAGGTCCTGAACGATGAGCATCCGCAGACCGGTCCTTTTCCTGGCAATGGGTTTTCTCCCCTTCATCTTCGGCTGCGGGGGGGAGGAAGGCAACTCCGCCCGCGCGGCCGCGCCCCCCGCCGTGGTCGGGGCGGGGGAAGCGGAGGGCAGCGCCGCCGAAGCCCGCGACGCGCCCGTGGTCCTCTTCCTGGGCACCAGCCTCACGGCGGGGCTGGGGGTGGACCCGGACGACGCCTACCCCGCCCTGGTGCAGGAGCGGGTGGACTCCGCCGGGCTCCCCTTCCACGTGGTCAACGCCGGCTCCAGCGGGGAGACCTCCGCGGGGGCGCTGCGGCGGCTGGACTGGCTCCTCCGCCAGCCCTTCGACGTCCTGGTGCTGGAGACCGGGGCCAACGACATGCTCCGCGGCGCCGAGCCGGACTCGGTCCGCGCCAACCTCCGCCGCATCGTCGAGCGCGTGCGCGCCGAGCGGCCGGACACCCGCATCGTCCTGGCGGGGATGATGGCGCTCCCCAACCTGGGGCGGGAGTACGGGGAGCGGTTCGAGGCCATGTACACCGAGCTGGCCCGGGAGTACCGCCTCCCCCTCGTGCCCTTCCTCCTGGAGGACGTGGCCGGCGTCCCGGCGATGAACCTCCCCGACGGCGTGCACCCCAACGAGGCGGGCCACCGCCGCGTAGCGGAAACGGTCTGGGACGCGCTGGAGCCCGTTCTGCGCGAGGAGGCAGCGGAACGGGGGGCCGGCGGCGCCGGCCGGTGAGCCTCGCAGCAGGAGGCTCTGTCACGGCGAACTGCGCCCGACTACATTGAGACTGCGGGGGATCTCCCCCCCGCAGCCCCGCCCCCGCCCGCGAGGAACATGGGCCCGGTCCGCTTCACCCTCTACGTCGCAGGCGACAGCCCGCGGTCGCGCCAGGCGGTCGCGAACCTGCGGCACATCTGCGAGTCCGAGCTGGAGCCGGACTGCGAGTTCACGGTGGTGGACGTGACCGAGACCCCCGAGCGGGCCGAGGCCGCCCGCATCCTCACCACTCCCACCCTGGTCCGGGAGGCCCCCGTTCCCGCGCGGCGGGTGACGGGAGACCTTTCCGACCTGCAGCGGGTGGCCACCGCCCTCGGCCTGCAGCCGCGCAGCCGCTTCCCGGAGGTAGGATGAGCCACACCGCAGCGCCCGCTCCCCAGCCCGTCACCAAGCTCCACACCGGGATCCCCGGCTTCGACACCATCGCCGAAGGCGGGCTCCCGCGCGGGCGCACCACGCTGATCGCCGGCACCGCCGGGAGCGCGAAGACGGTGCTCGCCACCCACTTCCTGGTCTCCGGGATCCGGGAGGCGGACCAGCCGGGGGTGTTCATCACCTTCGAGGACTCCCCGGACGACATCCGCCGCAACGTGCTCGGCTTCGGGTGGGACATCGCCGCCCTGGAGGCGGAGGGGAAGTGGGCGTTCGTGGACGCCGCCCTCCGCACCGACGACGAGCCCACCGTGGTCGGTGAGTACGACCTGGGCGGCCTCCTGGCCCGCGTGGAGCACGCCGTCCGGAGCATCGGCGCGAAGCGCGTGGTCCTGGACTCGGTGAACGCGCTCTTCGCCCGCTTCAGCGAGCACGGCGTGCTCCGCGCCGAGCTGTTCCGGATCTCCGCCTCGCTCAAGGAGATGGGAGCGACGGTGGTGTTCACCGCCGAGCGCACCGAAGAGTACGGCGAGGTGTCCCGCCACGGGATCGAGGAGTTCGTGGCGGACAACGTCCTCATCCTCCGCAACCTGCTCCAGGAGGAGAGGCGCCGCCGCACCGTGGAGATCCTCAAGTTCCGCGGCGCCTCGCACCAGCGCGGGGAGTTCCCGTTCACCGTGTCCGCCGGCCGGGGGATCACGGTGCTCCCGCTCTCGGCCATGGAGCTGACCCAGGCCTCCTCCGACACCCGCGTCACCTCCGGGCTCCCCGAGCTGGACGCCATGGTGGGGGGCGGGTACTTCCGCGACAGCGTCATCCTCCTCTCCGGCGCCACCGGCACGGGAAAGACGCTCACGGTCACGCACTTCGTGCAGGGCGGTTACCGGAGCGGCGACCGCACGCTCCTCTTCGCCTTCGAGGAGAGCCGGGAGCAGCTTGCCCGCAACGCGCGCAGCTGGGGGGTGGACTTCGACCGGATGGAGCGGGAAGGAAAGCTGAGGGTGGTTCCCGTCTACCCGCACGCCATGCCCATCGAGGACCACCTCCTCCGCATGCGCGACACCATCGACGAGTTCCGGCCGCGGCGCGTGGTCGTGGACTCCCTTTCCGCGCTGGAGCGGGTCACCTCGCTGCGGAGCTTCCGCGAGTTCATCATCAACCTGACCTCCTTCATCAAGCACAGGGAGATGGTGGGGATGTTCACCTCCACGGCGAGCAAGCTCTCCGGGGGCGACTCGGTCACGGAGAAGCACATCTCCACGCTGACCGACACCATCCTCCTCCTCCGCTACGTGGAGCATCGCGGCGAGCTGCGCCGGGGGATGCTGGTGCTGAAGATGCGCGGCTCCCCGCACGAGAAGACGATCCGCGAGTTCGCCATCGACGGCACCGGGATGCACATCGGCGCGCCGTTCCGCGGCATCAGCGGACTGCTCACCGGCGCGGTGTCGCACGACGTGGACGGGGACGACGACCGGGAGGCCGACGAGGCCGCATGAGCACCCGACCCCTCCCCGACCTCCACGCCATCGTGGAGCTGAACGCGGACGGCATCGTCGTGGTGGACGAGGCGGGGAGGATCCGCTTCGCCAACCCCGCCGCCGCCCGGCTGTTCGGCCGCCCGGAGGAGGCGCTGCTGGAGGCGGAGCTGGGCTTCCCGGTGGCGGCCGGCGAGGGGACGGAGGTGGAGATCCTGCGCCCCGGGGGCACGCTCGTGCACGCGGAGCTGCGGGCGACGGGGGTGTTGTGGGAGGGGGAGGAGGCGTGCCTGGTGACGCTGCGCGACATCACCGACCGGAAGCGCGCCGAGGCGGCCGAGCGGGAGCGGATCCGCGCCGAAGCCGCCCGCGCCGAGGCGGAGGCCTCCGCCCGCAAGATCGCCTTCCTGGCCGACGCGGGGGCGATCCTTGCTTCGTCGCTGGACTACCGGGCCACCCTGGCCCGGGTCGCCCGGCTGGCCGTCCCCTTCCTGGCGGACTACTGCCTGGTCCACGTCCAGGGCGACGACGGCGAGGTCCCCCAGGTGGCCGCCGCGCACCGCGATCCCGCCGGGGACGCCCTGCTGGAGCGCCTCGCCACCGCCTCCCGGGTGGACGCGCGGAACCCGGCCTCCCCCGTCGCCCGCGTGCTCCGCGAAGGCCGGCCGCTGCTGGCCGCGGAGGTCGCGCCCGACGAGGCCGAGCGGGCGCGGCTCACCCCGGAGGCGGCGGAAGTCTTCCGTGCCCTGGGCCCCGTGTCGTACATGGTGGTCCCGCTCACCGCGCGCGGCCGGACCTTCGGCACGCTGACCCTCGCCGGCTCCGTGTCCGGCCGGCGCTACGGCCCCGCCGACCTGGAGCTGGCCGAGGAGCTGGCGCACCGCGCCGCGCTGGCGGTGGAGAACGCCCGCCTCTTCGAGCAGGCGCAGTCCGCCAACCAGGCCAAGTCCGACTTCCTGGCGGTGATGAGCCACGAGCTGCGCACCCCGCTCAACGCCGTGCTCGGCTACGCGGACCTGCTCGAGGCGGAGATCCCCGGCCCCCTGAACCGGGCGCAGCGCGAGCAGCTGGGCCGGATCAAGAGCAGCTCCGGCCACCTCCTCCAGCTCATCGACGAGATCCTCACCTTCACGCGCATGGAGGCCGGGCAGGAGCGCATCCGCGCCCGGGAGGTGAAGCTGGACCCGCTCCTCCGCGAGGCCGGATCGCTGATCGAGCCGCTCGCCTCCGCCAAGGGCGTCCGGCTCCGGGTCCGCGGCCCGGGGGACGGTGCATCCCTCCGCACCGACCCCGGCAAGGTCAGGCAGATCCTCCTCAACCTCCTCTCCAACGCGGTGAAGTTCACCGAGCGGGGCGAGGTGGAGCTGAGCGCGGAGATGGACGGCCGGGGCGCGGTGCTGCGGGTGCGCGACACCGGCGTGGGGATCGCCCCGGAGCACCGGGAGCGCATCTGGGAGCCCTTCTGGCAGGTGGAGCAGGGCGCCACCCGCGCCGCCGAGGGGACGGGGTTCGGCCTCGCCGTGGCCCGCAGCCTCGCCTCCCTCCTGGGGGGCGAGCTCTCCGTGGAGAGCGTCCCCGGCGAGGGGAGCACCTTCACGCTCCGGGTCCCCTCCGCCGCCTGACCGGCGGGCGCTCCGCGGGAGCCTGGCCGCCGCCGCCTTCAACCTCCCCGCCGGCGGCGTTATCATTCCCCCTCCACGATCCGGTGTCGGCAAGCGTGCGGCCCCGGACCGATCTCCCGACGCACCTCCCGTGGAAAAGATCTACGCAGGCACCATGAGCTTCTTCCCCGATCCGCAGCTCCCCGAAGAGGGCTCGCTCGCCGAGGGGCTGGCCGCCCCGCGCCGGGACACCCGCCCCGTCTACCTCCTGGCCGACAGCCAGCTCCTCTTCTGGCGCGACGACGGCCGCCTCTTCCTGGAGACGGTGCGGGAGGGGCTGGAGAAGCCCACCCCGAAGGCCGCGTACCTGGGCGCCTCCAACGGCGACGAGCCGGAGTTCTACGACATCTTCGTGGCGGCCATGGACACCGTGGCCGTGTTCGACACGCGGATGATCCCCTCCTCCCCCTCCCCGGAGGACATGGCCTTCCTGGACGAGGCCGACCTGGTCCTCCTGGCCGGCGGCGACGTGGAGCGGGGGTGGCGCGCCTTCGAGGCGAGCGGCGTCGGGGACGCGGTGCTGCGCCGCCACCAGGCGGGCGCCACGCTGATCGGCGTCTCGGCGGGGGCGGTGCAGCTCGGGCTGGTGGGGTGGCCGGAGGGGGGCGCGGGATCGGCCGAGGAGCTGATCGACACCTTCAAGGTGGTCCCCTACGTGATCGACGCGCACGCCGAGCGCGAAGACTGGGAGCAGCTCAAGGGCGCCGTGCGGCTCCTGGGCGAGAGCGTGCAGGGGATCGGCATCCCCGCCGGGGGCGGCGTGGTCTACCACCCGGACCACTCGCTGGAGGCGGTGCGCCATCCCTGCCACGAGGTGGCGGTCCGCGACGGCGGCACGGTGCGGAGCCTGATCTTCCCGGCGTCCGCGGACCCGGAGACGGCCTGACCGGATGCGGGTCTTCGCCGTCTCCGACCTGCACACCGACTTCCGCGAGAACCAGGCGCTGGTGGAGGCCCTCCCCACGGGGGAGCACACCGACGACGCCCTGATCGTCGCCGGCGACATCGCCGACGCCCTGGACCGCGTGGAGGCCACCCTGGCGCTCCTGCGCTCGCGCTTCCGGGAGGTGTTCTTCGTCCCCGGCAACCACGAGCTCTGGGTGCGCGCCGAGGGCGGCGACTCCGCGGATAAGTTCGACCGCCTCCTCCGCGTCTGCGAGGCGCTGGGGGTGCGGACGCGCCCCACCGCGCTCCCCGGCCTGTGGATCGTCCCGCTCTTCGCCTGGTACGAGCCGGAGTTCGACTCCTACGGCGACGCCGAGGAGAGGGAGCTGGAGGGGTGGGCGGACTTCCACTTCTGCCGCTGGCCGGAGCGGGTGGGGCGCCCCTGCGAGTGGTTCCTGGCGATGAACGAGCCGCACCTGCGCCCCTACGACGCCCCGGTGGTCACCTTCTCGCACTTCCTCCCCCGGCGCGACCTGCTCCCTCGCACGAGTTACCTGCGCTTCCGCGGCCTCCCGCTGGTGGCCGGGTGCGCAGAGCTGGACGCGCAGCTCCGCCGCGCCGGCTCGCGGGTCCACGTCTTCGGCCACAGCCACATCGACTGCGACCGGGAGATCGAGGGCATCCGCTACGTGCAGAACGCCCTCCGGTATCCGCGCGACCGTTCTTCCGCGGGGTTTCCCCTGAAGCAGGTCTGGGGGTGAAGTCCGGTGCGCCCCGGCGCGCGTCCACCGGGTCCTGGCCCCATCCTTGAAACGGCCGGGGAGAGAAGTGCCGGACCGGCAGCCCCTCACCCGACGCGAGCACCCATGGCGACACGCCCCCGCCGCCCAGACCCGGCGGTCCCCGCCCCCGCCGCGCCCGACTCCGACCCGCAGCTCCGGCGCGTCCGCCGGCTGGCGCACCTGCTGGACAACTCGATCCCCCTCCCCGGCGGCTTCCGGGTGGGGCTGGACGCCCTCATCGGGCTGATCCCGGGGATCGGGGACACCGCCGGGGCCGTGCTCTCCGCCTACGTCCTGGCCGAGGCGCAGCGCCTGGGCGCCCCGCGATCCGTGCTCCTGCGCATGGCCGCCAACGTGGCGGTCGAGACCATCGTCGGCGCGATCCCGTTCGTCGGCGACCTCTTCGACGCCGGGTGGAAGGCGAACGCCCGCAACGTCCGCCTCCTGAACGCGTATCTGGAGCGCCCCGCCACGGCCGAGCGCACCAGCCGCGGCTTCCTCATGCTCCTCCTGGCCGGGCTCGCCCTGCTCTTCGTGGGCGCAGTCGCGGTGGCGATCCTGATCGTCCGGGCCATCGCCGGCGCATTCTAGCGCGCCCCGCGATGCCGCTCCGGCTCGTGCTGGCGGGGTGCGGCCACACGCACCTCTTCGTGCTGGAGGCCCTCGCCGCGGGGCGCCTCCCCGGCGTCCGCGCCACCCTGGTCTCCCCGTCCGAGGAGTACTACTACTCCGGGATGACCCCGGGCGTCCTGGCCGGGATGTACGCCCCGGAGGCGGCGCTCCTCCTCCCCGCCCGACTCGCCCGCGCGGCCGGCGCGGAGTGGGTGCGCGGCGCCGTGG
>DASYWD010000500.1 GCA_035936415.1 Longimicrobiaceae bacterium | reverse complement strand
TCGCGGGCTTCCCGGGGCGGGCGCCCCGCCCCCGGGGGGGGCGCCGGTCCGTTCGGGGACGGTTAGGATATCGTTAATTCCGCCACTTACGGGTTGAGCACCCGGGGTGGCGGTGGCATGTTTAGAACACAAGGAGAGATCCATGAGCGCGGACAGCCAGGCGCAGGGCGGGGCGGAGATGGGGTGCGTCGAGTCGCGGCCCGTCTACCGGGGCCGGATCGTGAATCTGAACCTGGACACGGTGCGCTTCCCCGACGGCTCCACGGGCGAGCTGGAGATGATCCGGCACTCCGGGGCCGCGGCGGTCCTCCCGGTCGCGGGGAGCGTGGACGACGAGGACCCGGAGGTCGTGCTGATCCGCCAGTACCGCTACGCCACAGACGGCTACGTGTACGAGGTGCCGGCCGGGCGGCCCAGCGAGGCGGGGGAGGACTGGGAGCTGTGCGCCAGGCGCGAGCTGGAGGAGGAGACGGGGCTCCGCGCGGCGACCCTGCGCCGGCTCACCACCATCTACACGACGCCGGGCTTCACGGACGAGCGCATCCACCTCTTCCTGGCCACGGGGCTCTCGGAGGGGGCGCATTCCCGGGACGCGGACGAGTTCATGGAAGTGGTGCGGCTCCCCTTCTCCCGGGTCCTGGAGATGGTGCGCGACGGCGAGATCGTGGATGCCAAGTCCATCTGCACCATCCTCTTCGCCGCCGGGTTCGTGTTCGGGATGTAACGGATCGCCCGGTTCGGGCGTCCGGATGGAAGGAGGGCCGTTCGGCGCGCCACGAACGAACACCCGTCCGGGAGTGTCCTTTTCCGGCGGGAGGCGTCCTCAACCGAGGACGGGTGGACAGGGCGGGGTGCGGGGGTGGTGCCGGTAAGTTGTTGGGGGAGCGCGGTTTGCGGGGAGGGAGGGGCGGGGTATGGATACTGCGCTTCAGGAGGGTGACCGCGGTCCGGCCGTCCCGGCCGGCCGCGTCGGAGCTACGGACAGTTCTTCAAAGGGGGTTCGCATGTCGGAGTCGTTTGCCCTTCGCCCGGTGAGTGCGGACGAACCCCGTTCCACGCGCGTCCTGCTCAAGGAGCTCGACGACAGCGGAGTGGTGGCGCAGTTCCTCGCGGGCGAGAAGCGCGCGTTCAACGAGCTGGTGGAGCGGTACCAGACGCGTCTGCTGAACTTCGTGTACCGCACCACGGGCGACCGTGAGCGGGCCGAGGACCTGGTGCAGGAGACCTTCATCCGCGTCTACCGGCACCTGCACCGGTTCGACCAGACCAAGAAGTTCTCCACCTGGATCTACACCATCGCCTCGAACCTGGCGAAGAACGAGCTGCGCAACCGCTCGCGCAACCCGCTGGTGCTCTTCCAGGCCATCAAGAAGAGCTGGGACGCGGACGACCGGCCGCTGGAGTGGGAGGACAACACCTACCGCCCGGACGACCTGTTCCGGAAGCGCCACCTGCGCAGCATGGTGGAGTCCGCGGTCTCCGAGCTCCCGGAGCACCATCGCACCGTCTTCATCCTCCGCGAGATGGAGGGGAAGACGTACGAGGAGATCGCCGAGATCACCAAATGCAACCTGGGGACGGTGAAGAGCCGGCTGAACCGCGCCCGCAACAGCTTCGCCCAGATCATCGCGCCTATGCTCGACTGATTGGTTCGTAGGACGCACGAGTCGTGGAACGGGGTTCGTCCGCACTCACCGGGCGAAGGGCAAACGACT
>DASYWD010000499.1 GCA_035936415.1 Longimicrobiaceae bacterium | reverse complement strand
GCGCAGGAGGTCACCGAGGCGGGCGACCATTCGCCTGGCGGGTTTCGCTTCGTCGGGGATGAGCGCCGAGATCGCGTTCAGGGTGTTGAAGAGGAAGTGCGGTTGCAGCTGCATCTTGAGCGCCTGCAGCCGCGCCTCGGTGAGGCCGGCCGCCAACCGCTCCGCGGCCCGCTCGCGCTCGCGATAGCGCCCGTGGTAGAGCACGGCGTGGGCGATGCCGAGCAGGAGCGCATAGAAGAGAAGGTACTGGTGGGACGATCCCCAGAACTGACGACTGAAGGATCGCTCCCGGAGCCATTCCACGTGCCGGCTCAGCTCGACCATGAAGACGACCCGCAACAGCGAGAGGACGACGGCGACGAAAAGATGAACCGCGATGCTCCGGAGCATACGCCCCCGCTCGAGCGGGAAGCGCCGCGCCAGCCAGAAGATGGCGAGGGTGGCGAACGCCCAGAGGTACGCCTCGAGCAGGCCGTGCCGCAGGGCGTCCCGCCAGGGCACCGGATTCCCGCGCAGCCCGGACTGCATGTAGAACTGGTTCGCCGTGATCAGTCCGAAGACCGTCCAGGCGGCGAAGATGAGCGCTGCCTCCAGCCAGAGCTGGCGGTTCCGTTGCTCCTCAGCCATACAGCAAGATCCTTCTCTGAGGACGAAGCTCCCGCATCGGACTCACGCACTGCCGAACCCGGGAAGCTACGGATCAGGTCAACCCCGCGCTATATGGGGCCGCGTACGCTGCTCTCGCACTACCGCTCTCCCCGGTCACGCGGCAGGCGGCGCTCGGGGGGGATGTACCACTCGGCGAGCGGCTCCCACCACTCGATCCCCCAGAGGCGTACGTTCGCCAGGCGAGCGGTGACGCCGAAGAGCTCGGGGTCGAGATAGGGGGGGCGTACACCGCCTTCGCGCGCTACCGTCCGAGCCTCCTGAGCTCCTGCGCGCGCGCGCGGCTCACCGGCACGCGCGCGCCGTCGAGCAGCTCCGCCTCCAGGTTCCCGCGGGCGTCGCGCCTGAACGCGCGCACCTGGTCGAGGTTCACGATGTGCGTGCGATGCACCCGCACGAAGCGCCGGGGGTCGAGACGGGCCTCCAGGCGGCTCAGCGAGAGATGGAGCAGGTGCCCGGTGTTCCCCGCGTGGGCGGTCACGTAGTCGCCGCTGGCCTCGAACCACGACACGCGCTCGACCGGGAGGGGAACGAGCGTCCCGCCGACCCTCACGAAGAGCCGGCTGATGGGCCCGCCCGCGAGCGCACCGCTCAACCGCTCGAAGGCGTCGACCGGCGCGGGCTCGCCGAGCGCGGAGCGCACGCGCTCCATCGCGGCGGCGAGCCGCGAAGGGCCGAACGGCTTCAGCAGGTAGTCCACCGCGCCGAGCTCGAAGGCGCTCACCGCGTGCTCGGAGAAGGCCGTGGTGAAGATGACGAACGGCGCCCGCTCCAGCCGGCGCAGCACGTCCGTGCCCAGCAGTCCCGGCATCTGCACGTCCAGGAAGACGAGCTCCGGCCGCAGCTCGTGAATCCGCGTGACCGCGGACTCCCCGTCGGCCGCCTCCCCGACGACGTCCACCCAGTCGAGCTCACGGAGCATGGCGCGCAGCCCCGCGCGCGCGACCGGCTCGTCGTCGGCGACGAAGGCCGTGACCTTCACGATTCCCTCCCGCGGTGCCGCGGCACGACGAGCACCGCCTCGAACCCGCCGTCCCCGTCCGGGCGGCTCACCAGCCTCGCCGCGCCGCCGTAGAGCACCGCGATCCGCTCCCGCAGCCGCGCCAGCCCGGTTCCCGCGCCTGCCCCCGCGGCGCGGGCGGGCCCACCGTCGCCCGTATTCCGGACCGAGAGCGTCAGCTCCGAGGCGCGGCGGGCGGCGGTCACCACGACCTCCGTCGCGGCCACGCGGGGCGCGGCGCCATGGCGCACCGCGTTCTCCACCAGCGTCTGCAGCGCGAACGCGGGGACGCGCTCGTCGAGCAGGTCGGCGGCCACGTCGGCGCGCACGACGAGCCGGTCGCCGAAGCGGATCCGCTCGACGGCCAGGTAGCGGGAGACGAAGCGCCATTCGTCGCCGAGCGTCACCTCGTCGCGCTGCTCCTCCAGGGTGACGCGCAGCAGGTCCGCGACCAGCTCCGCCGCCTCGGTCGCGCGCGCCGGGTCGGCCGGGATGAGCTGCACGATCGTGTGCAGGGCATTGAAGAGGAAGTGCGGGTGGAGCTGCGCCCGCAGCGCCGCCAGCTGCGTGCGGGCAGCGGTGGCCTCGGCACGCGCGGCGCGCCCGCTCGCCTCCATGGCGTAGGAGACCCCTACTAGTACCGCGTAGAAGAAGCTCCCCAGGGAGAGGGTTTCCAGCAGCCGCCAGATGCCCCGCCCCTCCGGGGTGAATCCGGGGACGAGCGCCTCGAGGGCGACCGACGACGCGTACCAGGCGAGAGCCGCCAGCGGCGCCGCGACGAGGTGCAGCGCCGCGAAGCGGAGGCGGAACGGCCACGGCCACGGCACCCGGCGGGCGAGCCGGTAGACGACGATGGCGATCACGAGCCCGGTGCTCACCCGGATCACCGCGGACACGACCTCGTCGCGGGACCACACCGGTGCGTTCGCCTGGACGAGCGCCGCGAGAACGAAGGGCAGTGGGACCATTCGAGTGGGGGGACGGAGGTGGCGGCAGGCTGCTCATGGACGATACGCGCTCCGACGCCGGGAGGCGACACCCCGCGCCGCCATTCGGCGGTCCCGATCTGCCGTTCGGCGAATCGCGGGTGTCGGGGATCCACGCGGAGCCTCAGGTTGCATCGACGCGCTGTACCGCGCCCCTGCTCTCACCGACACTCCTACCTCGCCGAACCGATGCTGAGCCTCCACGACGTCAGCCACGTGTACGCCAACGGGACACGCGCCCTGGACCACGTGACCCTGTCCATCCCGAGCGGGATGTACGGCCTCCTGGGTCCGAACGGCGCCGGCAAGTCCACCCTGATGCGAACGATCGCGACGTTGCAGACCCCGACGGAGGGGGCGATCCGCTTCGGCGACGTCGACGTCATCCGCGAGCCCGAGAGGCTGCGGCGCACGCTCGGCTACCTGCCCCAGGACTTCGGCGTGTATCCGCGCGTCTCCGCCTACGAGATGCTCGACCATATGGCGGTGCTCAAGGGCGTCGCCTCGCCGGCGGACCGCAGGGCCACCGTCGAAACGCTCCTGCACCAGGTGAACCTGTGGGGAGTCCGCAGGAAGATGCTCTCCGGCTTTTCCGGCGGCATGCGCCAGCGCTTCGGCATCGCCCAGGCGCTGATCGGCAACCCGGAGCTGATCATCGTCGACGAGCCCACCGCCGGCCTCGACCCGGAAGAGCGGAACCGCTTTCTGAACCTGCTCGCCGAGATCGGCGAGAGCGTGGTGGTGATCCTCTCCACCCACGTCGTCGAGGACGTGTCGGATCTCTGCCACCGCATGGCCGTGCTGGCCGACGGGAGGGTCCAGCTCGAAGGATCGCCGCAGGAGCTCATCCACTCCACGCGGGGCAGGATCTGGATGAAGGTGATCGACCGCGGCGAGCTCGCCCGCTATCGCGAGCAGTACGAGATCCTTTCCACGCGCCTCTTCGCCGGCCGGACGGTGGTCCACGTCCTCTCCGACCACGATCCGGGCAACGGCTTCACCTCCGTGGACGCCGCGCTCCAGGACGTCTACTTCTGCACGCTCGCGCAGTCGCGCCGCGCCGCCTGAGGCCAACGATGCTCACCGACATCGCCCGCTTCGAATTCCGCTACCTGCTCCGGAACCCGCTGTTGTGGGTGACGACCGCGGCGGCCTTCGCGCTGTTCTTCGTCTCGATGAGCGTGGACGGCTTCGAGCTCGGCTCCGAAGGCGGCCTCCTGGAGAACGCGGCCTACGCCACGCTCCGAAACTACCTGGTGGTCTCGATCTTCTTCATGTTCGTGACGACGTCGTTCGTCGCCAACGCCGTGATCCGCGACGACGAGACCGGCTTCGGCCCGATCGTGCGCTCGACGAGGATCAGCAGGTTCGAGTACCTGATGGGCCGCTACCTGGGCGCGTTTGCGGTCGCGGCGCTCTGCCTCCTGGCGGTGCCGCTCGCCATCTGGCTCGGATCGCTGATGCCCTGGGCCGATCCCGCGACCCTCGGACCGAACCGGCTCGTCCACCATCTCTACGGCTACTTCCTGCTCGCGCTGCCGAACATCCTCATCCACTCCGCCGTCTTCTTCGCGCTGGCCACGATCACGCGCTCGATGATGGGGACGTACCTGGGCGTCATCGGCTTCGTCTCGGCCTTTTTCGTCCTGGAAGGCGCCTTCGCCGACCGGCCGCAGCTCGAGACGGCGGTCGCCCTCGCGGATCCGTTCGGCGCGCGCGCCCTCAGCGACGCCACGCGGTACTGGACGGTGGCCGAACGGAACGTGATGCTGCCCGATTTCACCGGGGCGCTGCTCTACAACCGCCTGCTCTGGATCGGCATCGCCATCCTCTGCCTGGCGCTCGCCCATGCCGCCTTCCGCTTCGCCGACCAGGGGATGTCGAAGCGCGAGCGAAAGAGGCAGAAGCTCGCGCAGCGGGCGTCCGCGAGCCCATCCGTGCCGGCGGGGCCCACGTCGCTGCCCGGCCCGCGGCACGGCGGCGCGGCGCTGCGCGCACTGCTGTGGATGCGCACCCGGTTCGAGATGAAGCAGGTGGTCCTGAGCCCCGCCTTTCCCGTGCTGATGGCGTGGGGCCTGTTCACGACCCTCGTCTCCCTGACCACCCAGCGCGACCCGGACGGACGGCCGACGTACCCGACGACGCTCTCGATGATTCCGGAGATCGAGAACGGCCTGTTCGTGATTCCGCTGATCGTCGCCATCTACTACGCGGGCGAGCTCGTATGGCGCGAGCGCGACCGGAGGATGCATGAGATCGTCGACGCGGCCCCGATGCCGAGCTGGGTCTACGTGGTGTCGAAGACGCTGGCGATGGCGCTCGTGCTCATGGCCATGCTGCTGACGGGCGTGGTCGCGTCCGTCATCGTCCAGCTCTCGCTCGGCTTCACCGACCTGGAGCTCGGCAAGTACCTGCTCTGGTACGTGCTCCCGGGGACCTGGGACATGCTGCTCCTGGCGGCGCTGGCCATCTTCGTCCACGCGATCAGCCCCCACAAGGCGGTCGGCTGGGGGATCATGGTGCTCTTCCTGGTGTGGCAGCAGCTGAACACGGCGATCGATCACAACCTCCTGCTGTACGGCGGGACGCCCCGCATTCCCCTCAGCGACATGAACGGCGCCGGGTCGTTCTGGAAGGGGGCATGGACGTTCCGCGTGTACTGGGGAGCGTTCGCCGTCCTGCTGCTGGTCGCCGCGCACGTGTTGTGGAGACGCGGCACCGAGGTCCGGCTGAAGCCGAGGCTCGCGCTCGCGAGACGGCGGCTGGCCGGCCCGCCCGGATGGGCGGCCGGCGCCGCCCTGCTGACGTTCATCGCGGCCGGCGGCTATGCGTACTACAACACCAACGTCCTCAACCAGTACCGGACGCGGAGCGCGAGCGAGGCCGACGCGGCGGAGTACGAAAAGCGGTTCGGGAGATACTTCGACCTGCCGCAGCCGGCGATCGTGGACCTGACGCTCGACGTCGCCCTCTATCCGGAGGATCGGCGAGCGCTTACGAAGGGCCGCCAGCGGCTCCGCAACCTGACGGCGGAGGCGATTTCGGACATCCACGTCCGCGTGTTCGGGGACGACCTCGAGCTCACCAGCGCCGGCATCGACGGCGCCCGGTTGATCGTGGACGACTCAAGACACAACTACCGCATCTATCGCCTCGACCACCCGATGCGCCCGGGCGAAGAGCGGGTCCTGGCGTTCGAGACGCGGCTGCGGGTCCGCGGCTTTCGCAACGCGCCGACGAACACCCGGCTCGTCGAGAACGGCACCTTCCTCAACGAGAGCCGGCTCATGCCCTTCGTCGGCGCCGGCCGCGCCGGCACGCTGCAGGACCCCGCGGCGCGGCGCAGGTACGGCCTCCCGGAGGCGCCGGGAACGCCGAAGCTGGAGGATCTCTCCGCGACCGCAAAGCCAGCTCCCGGGCGTGGATGGGCCATGGCGGACATCACCGTGTCGACGTCGGCGGACCAGACGCCGATCGCACCCGGCAGCAAGGTGTCGGACGTCGTGCGCGGCGGCAGGCGCGTCGCCCGCTTCGTGTCGGACGCGCCGATGCATCCGCGCTTCTCGATCCAGTCGGCCCGCTATGCGGAGAGGCACCGCCAGCACGCCGGTGTCGATCTCGCCGTCTACTACCACCCCGCGCACGCGTGGAACGTCGACCGCATGCTCGACGCGCTCGCGGCGTCGCTCGACTACTACCGGGCGAACTTCGGCCCGTATCCCTTCGACCACGCCCGGATCGTCGAGTTTCCCGGCTATCACGACTTCGCGCAGGCGTTCGCCGGCACGATCCCGTACTCGGAAACGGTGGGTTTCATCTCCGACTACGACGAGCCGGAGACGATCGACTACGTGACGTTTCTCACCGCGCACGAGCTGGCGCACCAGTACTGGGCGCACCAGGTCGTCGGGGCGGACATGGAGGGCCGGGAGGTGCTGTCCGAGACCCTCGCCCAGTATTCGGCGATGATGGTGGCGAAGGGGCTGTACGGCGAGGACGGGATCCGGCGCGCCCTGCAGTTCCAGCTGGATCGCTACCTGGAGGGCCGCGGTTACACGGGAGAGGAGGAACCACCGCTCATCCGCGTGGTCGGGCAGGACCACGTCACCTACCGCAAGGGAGCCGTCGTCATGTACCTGCTGCAGAAGCGGCTGGGGGAGGAGGCGGTGAACCGGGCGCTCAGAAGTCTGCTGGACCGATACAGGTTCAAGGGCGCACCCTACCCACGCTCGGTCGACTTCGTCGACGCGCTCCGCGCGGAAGCCAGAACGCCCGAAGAGCAGGCACTGATCACCGACCTCTTCGAGCGCGTCACCCTCTACGACCTGAAAGTCACCGGACCCACAGCCGTCCGCCGCGCAGACGGCAGGTGGGACGTGACCGTGCCTGTCGAGGCGACGAAGTTCTACGCCAACGGCGGCGCCGAGACGCAGACGCCGCTCGCCGAGCGCATCGAAGTCGGCCTCTTCACCGCCGAACCCGGCCGTGACGCCTTCGATACGTCGCACGTGGTTCTGCTGGAGCGCCACCCCATCCGCTCCGGCCGCCGGGTGCTGAGGTTCGTAACCGACAGAAAGCCGACGTATGCCGGTATCGATCCGTACAACTTCTACATCGACCGCAACTCGGCGGACAACGTGCTGCCGGTGAAGTAAAGGGTGGTGTAACAACCGAATCCGGCAGTGTCGCGAGCGGTCGGCGGGGGGAGGCTCCTCCGGCGGTTCGCCCGCCGATCAGTCCGACCCCGGGCCATCGCCCCCGCGCTCCTGCCGCCGCACCTCGCGGCGCACCTCCTCCAGCCCGTCGGCGCTGATCAGCCCGATCTCGTGGGCGTGCTCGGCGGCACGGACGGTGTTCTCCATCCGCAGGAGGGGGACGCCGTGCCCTTCCAGCTCCCGCGCGATCCGGTCCACCTCGTCGTCGCGCTCCGGCGGGCTCACGTCGTGGACGTACACGGCCCGGACGCGGCCGGGGTGCCGCTCCGCCACCTCGCGGTACAGCTGCGGGTCGTGCATCCCGCTGTCGCCCACCAGCACGAAGGGAAGCTCGGGGTACGTGCGCATCAGCAGGTCGATGCTCTCCCACTTGTGCCGCGCGCTCCCCATCACCTCCGACGGCTTCTCGACGAGCCGCAGGTCGCTCAGGAAGAGCGGCCCCTCCGGGATGTCGTTCATCCGCATGAACTCTTCGAGAAGGTCGTACAGGTTCCACCCGCTCATCGAGACGTAGAAGACCGGGTTGTCCCCCTGGTCGTCCGGCCCGCGCGAGAAGGCGCGGTAGAGCGCCGGGACGCCGGGGAAGGCCACCCGGTCGCGCGCGCCCTTCCCGAAGACGATCTCGATCTCGCGGAGGAGGTCGTTGGAGCGGGTGCGGATGATGGTGTCGTCCACGTCGCTGATCACCCCGAACTCGGCGTCGGGAGAGGGGACCAGCACGCGCCCGCGCACCGTGCGGCACGCGGGCCGGCCCACCGATTCCACCAGCTCCAGCTCCACCTCGTGCCACCCGGCGGTCAGCGGCTCCTCGGGCTCCAGCTCCAGGGAGAAGTACCCCTCCTCGTCGGTGGTGGTCTCCAGGGTCCGCCCTCCCAGCCGCGCCCGGACGCGTGCCCCGGGGATCTCGTCGCTCTCCAGCCGGTGCAGCGTGTTGCTGACGTTCTGCCAGAACGACGACTCCTCGGTGGTTCCCGCTACCCCTTTCCGCTCGCGGACGCGCCCGCGGATGCGGACCAGCTCCGGCGTGCCGAAGGAGCGGAAGACCAAGATTTGGACGGGATCCAGCAGCCCCAGGCGGTCCTCGAGGCGGAGCTTCCAGCCGGGCCTGGCCTGGGGGTCGGGCGTCCGGTTGATGGCGTTCGGATCGGGCATGGCGGCCTCGCGGCAGGGGGCTGGGGAGTCGGGCGGTGCGCCCGGCGCTCGGGCGCGGTCCAGGCGCACCGCCCCCTGCAAACTCCCCGCCGGCCGCCTCAAGCGTGGCGAAGCCTTCCAGCGCGCCCGGTCACCGTCTGAGCAGGTACTGGAACTTCGCGAAGTACTGGCGGCTCGTCCCCACGAACCCGTGTCCGTCGAACTCGCTCGAGGTGTAGGTCGACCCCACGTAGAAGATGGTGAAGGGGTTGAGCTGGTAGACCAGCAGCGGCTCCAGGTCGACCCGGTCCCGGAAGCCGTTGTACTGCGCCACCACCCGGAAGTTGAGCTCCCGGTTGTACTGGAAGTTGAACCGGGTCCGGGCGATGTAGCCGCTGAAGACCTCCGTGCCGCTGGTGAGGTGGAGCTGCTCGTAGCTGAGCGACGGCTCGACCACGACCTGCTGCACCGGCTTGATCACGGCCCAGGCGCTGGCGCTCCTCCCCGGCCCGACCTCGGGCACGGCCAGCGTCCGCGCCACCCGGCGCCCGGTGCCCAGGTTGAAGCCCGCCCGCACCGCGTCGCTGAAGTTGCTGCTGGCCCAGACACCGAGCTCCCGGATCCCGGTCAGGTGCACGCCCCGGAACGTTTCCTCGCGGAAGGTCGAGTTGATCCCCACCTGCGTCTGGCGCGGGAGGGTGGCGCTGATCCCGGGCGAGAACAGGACCTGCTGCTGCTCCCCCTGGAAGTTCCAGTAGCCGCCGCCGAAGAGCGAGGGCGTGACCCGCTCGACGCCGTACCGGTGCGGGAAGAAGTTCAGGCCGGTGAAGACGGTCGCCCGGTGGTAGTTGTTCTGGCTCTGGAAGCCGGTGTCCGCGCGGTACGTGGGGGAGACGCCCAGGTAGAGCGCGTTCCAGCTCCAGTGCCGCGCGTCCCGCGCCACCCGCACGAAGCCGCCGTACCCGGTGAAGGACTCGCCGTCGAAGGCGGCCGTGTGCTCCCCCCCGTCGCCCCCGAAGGTGAGCCTCGGGAGGCGGGCGCTCAGCGCGGAGTCGTTCGGCTCCTGCGTGTGGCTCAAAACCAGGTGCCCCGACACGTTGTACACGGGGGTGAAGCGGTACAGCCCGTCCGCGCTCAGCGTGGTCCCGGAGCCGCCCCCCTCCAGCCTCCGGTCGGTGAGCAGCGCGCCGACGTTGGAGCCGCCGAGGCTCCGCTGCACGCGGAGCACGTTGGTGAAGCTGTGCCCGGCCTGCAGGACCGCCGTGCGCTCCTCGAACGGGACGATGAAGGGAGTGTGCTCGTCGCGCGCGCCGACGTAGCCGACGCTCGTCCGGCCGGACCGGCCGGTCAGCTTCACCGCCCCCTGGGGGGAGTTCACCGACCGCGAGTAGAAGACGGTCAGCGGCGTCTGGTACAGGTCCATCCCCTCCTGGAAGAAGGGGCGGCGCTCCGGGAAGAAGAGCGCGAAGGTGGTGTTCACGTCCACCTGCGCCGCGTCCGACTCCACCTGGCTGAAGTCGGGATTCAGCGTCGCCTCCGCCCTCCACCCCGGCGTGAAGGTGTACCGGACCCCGAGCGAGGGCTCCGCCTGCAGGCCCCCCTGCTCGAAGGAGCTCGGGTCGGTGGGGTTCTGGAGCCGCCCGGCGCGTGACGCGACCGCGGCGGGGAGCAGCTCCAGGTTCCCGCCGGTGCGCACCCGCCCGATGCCTTCGAGCTGCGCGACCTGACAGAGCTGGCACTGGTTGTTGCGGCTCATCGACGGCCACGTGGCGTAGTGCCGGCTCGAGCGCGGGTAGGTGCGCACCAGCATGATCCCCCACTTCTGCACCTCGCGGTCGGGCACGCGCAGGCTGCGGAAGGGGATCGCCATCTCGACCACGTAGCCCTCCTCCGTGATCCGGCCGGCCGTCGTGTAGACGAAGTCGATGGAGGAGTCCTCCCGCTGCGGGGTCATCTGCAGGTCGCCCTGGACGCCGATGGGGTTCGAGACGAAGTAGTACCCGAGAGAGGCGTCGCCGTAGGGATCCAGGAGGACGCCCACCCAGTCGTCGCTCCAGAGCCGGTCCCGCGGCTGGAGGGTGGCACGGATGGCCTGCGGGTTCGGGTCTTTCGCGATGAAGGCGACGTACAGGTTGGCCTCGTCGTACGCGAGGAGCACCTCGGTCTCGACCGGGGGCTGGGCCCCCTCGCGGGGCTGGAGCTCGACGAAGCCCTGGATCCGCGTGGCGCCCTCCCACCCGGCGTCGTCGAGCTGGGCGTCGATCCGGACCGGGCCGGCGGCGGGTCGGATGTCCGCGGCGCGCAGCGCGGTCGTGGCAGATGCGGTCGTGTCCACTGCCGCATCCTGCTGCGCCTCCAGGCCCGCCGGCAGGAGGCCCGCGAGGAGTGCGAGGGCGGGGAGGGAGTACGTTGCTTTCGACGGCATCGGCCGATCTCCATTCTCGATGGGGAGCCTCGTTCCTCCAGCCCTCGTGGAGGATCTGCCCGGGAGTGCGCCACGCTGCCCGGGAGCGGCGGTGCCCGGGCCCATACTGGATAGACATCCGATCTGCGCGAATGGTTCGAATCGCGGCGGAGCGGCACATGGAAGCAGAGCGGGGCGCCGGATCGGATCCGG
>DASYWD010000498.1 GCA_035936415.1 Longimicrobiaceae bacterium | reverse complement strand
CCTCCGCCACCTCCGCGGCATCCGCCTCGGCCGGATCGCGCAGCAGGGCGCCGGAGAGCCGGCCGAGGAGCGCGAACAGCTCCGGGTCGCGCACCCCGCGCCGCAGCAGCTCCTGTCTGCGCGCCAGGGCCGCGGGCGCGAAGAGCAGCGCCCGTTCGTGGGGCGCCGCCCCCGCCCACAGGTAGACGTCGTGCACGGCCTGCCAGAGCGCCACGCCCGCCGGCTCTCGCAGCTCGCCCAGGACCGCCGACCCGGGAAGCAGCTCGCCGGGCGAGAAGAGCAGCGCGGGGGGCGGGGGCGAGGGGCGCCTCCGCCCCTTCGGCGAGCGGGGTGTCACCGGGGCGCGGGGCGGAGGTGGGGCAGGGCGGGCATGACTCCTTCGCGGAGAGGGTGGCGGCGCGGTTCGTGGACACTACGCTACCGCCCCGGAGCGCAGCCCGGACGCGGCGAGTTTCGTCAGGAGAGGAGCGGGCGTGCGGGAGAGTGGACGCGGGACGGTTTCCTCCCTATGCGCGGGCGCCGTGTGGAGGGGGCTAGACGCTGGCGGATTGCGGCGGGTACTGTGCGGGCCGGGCAGCTCGCTGCAATCCGCGCGAATGCGGCGGACCAGGCATCGCGTCCTCCGCCCGCGCCCGCCAGCTCCCCACCCGGTACACCTTGTGCAGGGCCGCCCTCGCCCGAACCGCAGCCGTCCACGCGCACGACGAGAGGCATCCATGCTCGACCGCGACCCCAGGGGGGGGCCCGAGGCCCCGAAGGACCCCACCGACCAGCCCCCTCCCGGATCCGAACAGGAGATGAGCCGCCAGCCCGACCACGGCGAGGAGAGCTACGAGGGGTGCGGGAAGCTCCAGGGGCTCGCGGCCATCATCACGGGCGGCGACAGCGGCATCGGGCGGGCGGTGGCCATCGCCTTCGCGCGGGAGGGGGCGGACGTCGCCATCGGCTACCTGTCCGACGTGGAGGACGCCGACGCCGAGGAGACCCGGAGGTGGGTGGAGAAGGCCGGGCGCCGCTGCATCGTCCACAAGTTCGACGTGCGCGAGGCCTCGCAGTGCCGGGAGTTCGTGGAGCGGGTGGTGAGGGAGCTCGGCCGGCTCGACGTCCTGGTAAACAACGCCGCCTACCAGATGGTGCAGAGGTCCATCGAGGACATCACGGAGGAGCAGCTCGACCGGACCTTCCGCACCAACATCTACGGCTACTTCCACATGGCCAGGGCCGCCCTGGAGCACATGCAGGCCGGGGCGTGCATCCTCAACACCGGCTCCGTGGTGGCGCTGGAGGGGAACGGCGGGCTGCTGGACTACAGCGCCACCAAGGGCGCCATCCACGTCTTCACCAAGTCGCTGGCCGAGAACGTCAAGGACCGCGGCATCCGGGTCAACTGTGTGGCCCCCGGGCCGGTGTGGACGCCGCTGATCCCCACCACCTTCCCGCAGGACGCGGTGCCGAAGTTCGGCAAGGACACCTACTGGAAGCGCCCCGCCCAGCCGGCGGAGCTCGCCCCGGGCTACGTGTACCTGGCCTCCGCCGACGCGCGCTTCGTTTCGGGCGAGGTGCTGGCGATCACGGGCCGCAGCAGCACCCGCTGACGGAGGCCATCGGTGACGCGAATCGGCTACCACTGCTCGCACGAGCAGTACCCCCCCAGCCGGCTCCTGGAGCTGGTGCAGCTCGCGGAGCGGGCGGGGTTCGAGAGCGCGATGTGCTCCGACCACTTCCATCCCTGGAGCGAGCGGCAAGGGCACTCCGGCTTCGCCTGGTCGTGGATCGCGGCGGCGCTCCAGGCGACCTCGTTCCCGATCGGGATGATCGCGATCCCCGGGGGGTGGCGGTACCACCCGGCCATCGTCGGCCAGGCCGCGGCCACCCTGGCGGAGATGTACCCGGGGCGCTTCTGGATCGCGCCTGGGAGCGGGGAGGCGCTGAACGAGCACATCGTCGGGCAGCACTGGCCCCACAAAGCGGAGCGGAACGCGCGGCTGCTGGAGGCGGTGGAGATCATCCGCGCCCTCTGGAGCGGGGAGACCGTCACGCGCACGGGGCTCATCCGCGTGGAGGATGCGAAGCTCTACGTGCGCCCGCAGGAGCCGCCCCCCATGATCGGGGCGGCGCTTTCCCCGGAGACGGCGGAGTGGATGGGCGGGTGGGCCGACGGGCTCATCACCACGCTCCGCGAGCGCGAGGCGATGGAGGAGATGGTCCGGGCCTTCCGGCGCGGCGGCGGGGAGGGGAAGCCCATCTACCTGCAGGCGCAGCTCTCCTTCGGCCGGACCGACGAGGACGCGCTCCGGGCCGCGTGGGACCAGTGGCGCTCCGTGCAGTTTCCCAGCCCGGTGCTGGCCCACCTCTGGATGCCGGCCCAGTTCGACGCCGTGGGGGAGTTCGTCCGGCCGGAGGACCTGCGGGGGAAGATCAAGATCTCGGCGGACCCGGAGTGGCACCTGGAGTGGCTGCGGGAATGCGTGGACCTGGGCTTCGAGGAGATCTTCCTGCACTGCCTCAACCGCGACGAGCAGGAGCGCTTCATCGAGGTCTTCGGGGAGCGGGTCCTCCCGGAGCTGCGCGGGGCGCGGTAAGCGGGCGGGGCCACGGAGAGGGGGGCGGCGCCATGGGGATGAGCGACTTCTGGTACAAGAACGCCGTGATCTACGGCGTGGACATCGGCACCTTTTTGGACTCCGACGGCGACGGGGTCGGGGACTTCGGCGGGCTCACCCGCAGGCTCGACTACCTGGAGGGGCTGGGGGTCACCTGCCTGTGGGTGCTCCCCTTCTTCCGCACCCCCAACCGCGACAACGGCTACGACGTCGCCGACTTCCTGGCGGTGGATCCGCGCCACGGCGACCTGGGCGACTTCGTGGAGTTCCTGCGGGAGGCGAAGTCGCGGGGGATGCGGGTGATGATCGACCTGGTGGTGGAGCACACCTCCGACCAGCACCCCTGGTTCCAGGCCGCCCGGAGGGACCGCGACTCGCCCTACCGGGACTTCTACATCTGGGTGGACGACCCGCCCGAGGAGCGGAAGCACCAGCCGATCTTCCCCGGCGTGGAGGAGGACGTGTGGAGGTGGGACGAGGAGGCGGGGCAGTACTACTTCCACACCTTTTATCACTTCCAGCCCTCGCTGAACCACGCCAACCCGCGGGTGCGCGAGGAGGTGAAGAAGATCATCGGCTTCTGGCTGCAGCTGGGCGTGGACGCCATGCGCGTGGACGCGGCCAGCCACATGATCGAAGCCAAGGGGGGGCAGCAGATCCCGGATCCGCACGGGATCCTCCAGGAGTACTACCACTTCGCCTACCGGCGGCGCGGCGAGGTGGCGTTCATGGGCGAGTCGGACGTGGAGGCCAGCCGGCTGGCGGAGTTCTTCGGGCGCGGCGACGAGCTGCAGATGCTGATGAACTTCCTCCTCAACAACTACATCTGGCTGGCCCTGGCGCGGGGGGAGGCGGAGCCGCTGGTGCGGGCCATGCGGCTCATCCCCCGGAAGCCCCCGGAGGCGCAGTGGGTCAACTTCCTCCGCAACCTGGACGAGGTGGACCTCGAGCGCCTCACCGAGGCGGAGCGGCAGGAGGTGTACGCGGCGTTCGCGCCCAGGGAGGAGATGCGGATCTACGGCCGCGGGATCCGCCGCCGCCTGGCGCCGATGCTCGGGGGCGACCGGAAGCGGATCGAGCTGGCCTTCAGCCTGCTCCTCTCCCTCCCGGGCGCCCCGATGATCGTCTACGGCGACGAGATCGGGCTGGGAGAGGACCTCTCCCTCCCGGAGCGGCAGTCGGTCCGCACGGTGATGCAGTGGTCCGACGACCCCAACGGGGGCTTCTCGGTGGCCGACGCGGACGAGCTGGCGATGCCCACGGTGAAGAAGGGGAAGTTCGCGTACCGGAAAGTGAACGTCGCCGCCCAGGAGCTGGAGCGCGACTCGCTGCTCTTCTGGCTGGAGCGCGCCATCCGCACCCGCCGGGAGTGCCCGGAGTTCGGATGGGGAGAGAGCTCGGTGGTGGAGGTGAAGCACCCCGCGGTCTTCGCACACCGCGCCGACTGGGGGCCCAACACCCTGATCGCGGTCCACAACCTTGGGGCGGAGCCGGCGGAGGTGGTGCTGGACATCTCGGAAGACGACCCGGACCACATCGTGGACGTGCTGGGCGACTGCCTGTACGACGCGGTGAACGGCGGAGAGCACCGGGTCCGGCTGGAGGGCTACGGCTACCGCTGGTTCCGGCTCGGGGCCATGCGGGTGAGAAAGGAAAGGCGGAAAGGCGGATGAAGGATCACTACCTTTGGTGGCAGCGGGGGATCGTGTACCAGGTGTACCCGCGCTCGTTCCAGGACTCGGACGGCGACGGGGTGGGAGACCTCCCCGGGATCACCTCCCGGCTGGACTACCTCCGGTGGCTGGGGGTGGACGCGGTGTGGATCTCGCCCATCTACCCCTCGCCCATGGCCGACTTCGGCTACGACGTGTCGGACTACTGCGGGATCCACCCTATGTTCGGCACGATGGCGGACTTCGACCGGCTGGTGGAGGAGGCGCACGCCCGCGGGCTTAAGGTGATCCTGGACTTCGTCCCCAACCACTCGTCCGACCAGCACCCCTGGTTTGCGGAGTCCCGCCGCTCGCGCGACAACCCGAAGCGCGACTGGTACATCTGGCGCGATCCCGCCCCGGACGGCGGCCCCCCGAACAACTGGCTCTCCAACTTCGGCGGGCCGGCGTGGACCTTCGACGAGGCGACGGGCCAGTACTACTACCACGCCTTCCTGAAGGAGCAGCCGGACCTCAACTGGCGCAATCCCCAGGTGGTGCGGGCGATGCTGGAGGTGCTCCGCTTCTGGCTGGAGCGCGGGGTGGACGGCTTCCGGGTGGACGTCATCTGGCACCTGATCAAGGACCCGGAGTTCCGCGACAACCCGCCCGACCCCACCTGGACGCCGGACCAGCGCCCGTACGACGCGCTGCTCAAGGTGCACTCCACCGACCAGCCGGAGGTGCACGACGTCATCGGAGAGATGCGGCGCCTCTTCGACGAGTACCACGAGCGGGTGCTGATCGGCGAGATCTACCTCCCCGTGGAGCGGCTGGTGCGCTACTACGGCGAGGACATGAGCGGGGTGCACCTTCCCTTCAACTTCCAGCTCATCCTGGCGCGGTGGGACGCGCGCCACCTGGCGGGGCTGATCGACGAATACGAGGCGGCGCTCCCCGAGGGGGGGTGGCCCAACTGGGTGCTCGGGAACCACGACCAGCACCGGATCGCCTCGCGCGTGGGCGCGGCGCAGGCACGGGTTGCGGCCATGCTCCTGCTGACGCTGCGTGGGACGCCCACCCTGTACTACGGCGACGAGATCGGGATGCACGACGTGGAGATCCCGCCCGACCGGGTGCAGGATCCCTTCGAGAAGAACGTCCCCGGCAAGGGGCTGGGGCGCGACCCGGAGCGCACCCCCATGCAGTGGGATGCCGGTCCCAACGCCGGCTTCACCACGGGCGACCCCTGGCTCCCCATCGCCGAGGACCACCGCGTGGTGAACGTGGAGGCGGAGCGCGACGCCCCCCGCTCAACGCTCTCGCTGTACCGGCGGCTGATCGACCTGCGGCGCGGCGAGCCCGCGCTGGAGGTGGGCCGCTTCGAGCCCGTTGCCGCCGACGGCGACGTGCTCGCCTACATCCGACGCGCCCGCCGTGGGGAGGGCGATTTCCTGGTGGCGCTGAACCTCGGCTCCCGGCCGCACGTCCTCGGCCGCCCCGCAGATGCGCAGGCCGGCGTGGTCGCCGTCTCCACGCACCTGGACCGGGAGGGGGAGCGCGTCAGGGGCGACGTCGAGCTGCGTCCCGACGAGGGGGTGGTGATTCGCCTTACCCGGGCGAGGCACCGCCGGTGGTGAGGGCGGGGCGGCGGGCGGGAGACAGGTGAGTGCGAGAGTGCGCGCGGCCGGACCGCCGAGGTGTTCACGGTAGATCACTCAGTTTGCGGTTGCCATCCATGATGCGAGCCGGTCTTCTGCTGATTGCGTTTTTCGCTACCGGTGCCTGTGCGAGCGCGCAACGCCCCGAGCCGGCCGGGCAGGCTCCCCCCGTCCCGCGGCCTTCCCCTGCGGCACCGGACCAGGCGCCGGAGGCGCCGTGGGGGCAGCCGCCGCTCTCGGCCGCGGAGGTGCCGGGGGTCTACGTCGCGGAGTGGAGGCGGGCGGAGAATCGTGCGACCTGTGCCCTCATTGCCCCTGCTTCGCTCGGCCCGCACGGCGCAGCCCGGCCGCGCGCCGCGAACTTCGGCGGCGGGTGGGGCGTCGCATACGACCTCCCCGACCTGCGCAGCGCCTTCGGGGTGGCGGGGGCCGGGGTGAGCGCGTCGGGGCCGTCGTACTCCGGGTGGCCGCACCGGCGGGAGTGGTCGGACGGGAGCACGGCGGGGTACGGGCCGGAGGGCGGCACAGGTCCCAGGCAGCTCGCCTACCTCCGCATCCCCGGCCAGGACTGCCTCTACAACGTCTGGTCACACCTGGGGCGGGAGCACCTGGAGCAGTTGCTCGCGGAGCTGCGGTTCGTGCGGGTGGCCGGGTAGGGCGGCGTGAGCGAGGCGAGCGCGGCCTGGTGGCAGCGCGGGATCATCTACCAGGTGTACCCGCGGTCCTTCCAGGATTCCGACGGCGACGGGGTGGGGGACCTGCCGGGGATCACCTCCCGGCTGGATTACCTGCGCTGGCTGGGGGTGGACGCGGTGTGGATCTCCCCGTTCTATCCGTCGCCCATGGCCGACTTCGGCTACGACGTGACGGACCACTGCGCGGTCGATCCCCTGTTCGGCACGCTGGACGACTTCGACCGGCTGGTGGAGGAGGCGCACGCCCGGGGGCTGAGGGTGATCCTGGACTTCGTCCCCAACCACACCTCCGACCAGCACCCCTGGTTCGCGGAGTCCCGCCGCTCGCGGGACGACCCGAAGCGCGGCTGGTACGTGTGGCGCGACGCGGCGCCGGGCGGGGGGCCGCCGAACAACTGGATCAGCGCCTTCGGGGGAAGCGCCTGGGAGTGGGACGAGGCCACGGGGCAGTACTACCTGCACACCTTCCTGCGCGAGCAGCCGGACCTGGACTGGAGCAATCCCCAGGTGGTGGAGGCCATGCTCGGCGTGCTGCGCTTCTGGCTGGAGCGCGGGGTGGACGGCTTCCGCGTGGACGCCGTGCAGGTGCTGGGGAAGGACCGGCTCCTCCGCGACAACCCGCCGAACCCCGCCTACACGCCCGAGGTGGACGACCCCTACGACGCCCTGCTCCGGGAGTTCTCGTGCGACCGGCCGGAGGTGCACGGGCTGATCGCCCGGATGCGCGAGGTGGTGGACGCGTACGGAGGCGAGCGGGTGCTGCTGGGGGAGATCTACAACACCGTGGAGCGGCTGATGCCGTACTACGGGGCCGAGGGGGGCGGCTGCCACTTCCCCTACAACTTCCAGCTCATCCGCCTCCCGTGGGAGGCGCGCGCCATCGACGCGGCGGTACGGCGCTACGAGGGGCTGCTGCCGCCCGGCGCCTGGCCCAACTGGGTGCTGGGGAACCACGACCGGCCCCGGATCGCCTCGCGCGTGGGGGCGGCCCAGGCGCGGGTGGCGGCCATGCTGCTGCTCACCCTGCGGGGGACGCCTACCCTGTACTACGGGGACGAGATCGGGATGCACGACATCCCCATCCCCCCGGACCGGGTGCGCGACCCCTGGGAGCGGAACCTCCCGGGGCGCGGCCTCGGCCGCGACCCGGAGCGCACGCCCATGCAGTGGGATGCCGGCCCGAACGCCGGCTTCACGATGGGCGAGCCATGGCTCCCCATTGCCGACGACTTCCGGGAAGCCAACGTGGAGGCGGAGCGTGGCGACCCCGCCTCCATGCTCTCGCTCTACCGGCGGCTGATCGAGCTGCGGCGCGCGGAGCCGGCGCTGAGTGTGGGCGGCTGGGAGCCGGCGGACGCTGCGGGTGACGTGCTGGCCTACCGGCGCATCGGCGCGGGGCGGCGGTTCCTGGTCGCGCTGAACCTGGGCGGCGAGACCCACACGGTGGAGATGGGGCGGGGCACCTCCGGCAGGGTGGTCCTCTCCACCAACCCGGAGCGCGACGGCGAGGGCGTGGAGTGGACGCTGGTGCTGCGCGGGGCGGAGGGGGTGGTGGTGCGGCTGGATTGAACCGGATCCCGGCGCCTCCCCTTCCTGGGAGGGGAGCGCCACGGGCGCACGGGCTCGCCGCTGCTTGACGAAGTCACCCGTAGCGCGGTAGATTTAACCTCTTCCGGTCAGGTGTTTCTCTGCCGGAACGAAGCGCGGGAGTAGCTCAGTTGGTAGAGCATTAGCCTTCCAAGCTAAGGGTCGCGGGTTCGAGTCCCGTCTCCCGCTTCGTTGTAAGTACTTGCCCCGGCGCCGCTTAGGTGGTGTCGGGGTTCGGCTTTCTCCCCCCGCCGGACCCCCAGGTGTCAGTTGGAGGTGTCAGTTGCGTCCGGGCGGCTTCGTCAGGCCAGTTCCCGCTCCAGCTCGGCAACCGCCTCCCGCATGTCGTCCAGGTCCACGTAGTCGTAGACCTTCTTCAACGTGTCGTAGGCCGTCCCGGAAATCGCTTCCTGAACGGCCGGAGCGAGCGCCCGGAACCGTGGGTCGCGGACTCCCGCGCGCTTCTCCCCGTGGTAGCCCAACCCCCGCACGTCCAGTCCAAGCCGTTCCTTCGTGCGCTGCATCCAGAGGTTCAGCGTTTCGTTCGACACCGGCCGCGTGGCGTCCATCGGGGCAGGGAACACCCAGGGGGACCCGAGCACCCGTGGAACGCCCCGGAGCACCACTACCGCGCGCTCCGAGAGCGGCGTCACCGACTCCTTACCCGTCTTGTCAAATTCTCCGCGCCAGCGGACCGTCCGCGCCGTCAGGCTGACGTCCGTCCACTGGAGCTGCCGGACGCTGTTCCGGCGGTGGCGGGTCTCCCTGCACAGCTCCATGACCGCAGGCATCCGCCAGTCTGGAGCGTTGGCCTTCAACCGCTCGTGCAGATCCTCCGTCATTTCCGGGCGGGCGGGGCTCGATTCCGCCGGGACGGGGAACCCCTTCCAAGGATTGCGGGTCAGCAGCACCACCCCATCCGGGCGCTCCACCGTGGCCCAATTGAACACGGCCCGCAGGAACTTGATATCGTACTCGATGATCCGGTTCCTGACCCGCCTGGGAAACCCTTGGATCCTGCCCTCTCGCCGCGCCTTGATGAAGCCATCGTACCTGGCGCGGCCCAGCTCCGTCTTCACCTTCCCGTCCAGCCCGCCCTGCTCCACAACCGCCTTGTCGCCGAAGAACGTTCGGAACATCCGGGCGGCCTGCCTGTCGTGGAGCTGCGTGTTCGGCTTCTTGGTGGGAGTGACCTCCTTGAGGTATAGGTCGAGCAGCCGCCCCAGCGTAAGCGGACCGCTCCGGTCCAGTGAGCCGAGTTGCTGGAACTTCTCCGCCGTCTCCTCGGCCTTGACGACCGCCGCCGCGTAGGTGGTGATCCCCGCAGCCGTCAGGGAGAGCCGTTGGCGCTTCCGCTTCGGTGCTCCGGTCTCCGGGTCCATGACCGGCAACCCGGTTTCCGCGTCAACCACGTCCTCCATCCATTCGAGGAACAGCGGTCCACCCTTGACCTTCTCATAGGCGCGGACCCGGTTGACTCCCTTCTCGCCAGCGATATAGCTCCAGCAGTCTTTCTTGTCTGCCATCGGTTCAATCTCCGAACACGACGGCACGCGCAACCTGCAACCTAGAATTTACATCATTTTCGGGGGGGTGCGCAAGTGTCTTGTTGCTAGGTGGATAGCCAGGTTTGCGGGGTAGGTCGGCGGAAAGGAATTTTGGAAAATCCTCGCTTCCCACGTTGCGGAGCTGCCCACTCCGCAGGAGGCGCCGGAGGTGTCCGCGGGAGTAGCCCGAGAGGTGGACCGCTCCGGCCAGATCTACCACCGTCGAACTCTCCGCGGCCAGCTCCGTCTCCAATTCTGCCGCTAATCGCTCCAGAAGCGTCGCGCGTCCGTGGGCGCCGTAGGACCGCAGCACGGCTGCGTTCGTGCGCCACCGGGCCACCAGGGCTAGAAGGAGTGACTGTGTGGGGATGGCAGTACTCATATGCGATTCCTCCATATCTGTCACCATCCGGTAGTACCTTGTCTAGCCCCCAAGCGTTGTACTGTATCTCCCAGGTCCGAACCCCCCACAGTGCTGGTGTGAGGAACGAACTCTCCAGCGCCGGCATTCATCTACTGCGGCGGGTCCTCATGTCAGTTTGCCCGGCTACTTTCGGCCCACGAACTGTGGGTCATGCTGCTGATTAACCGAGGCGCCGCCTTGTCGCCGCAGTCGAGTTCAAGAGCCAGGTGGGGCCGTCCTTGTTCGCGGGTCACCGCAGAGCCGACGTACGGGTTCCTCCGCCCCTACCAGAGAGACATCCGCACCACGGCCGCGTGGTCAGGTGCCGACGTGTTCCTCCCCAGCACTTCGTTCCTACGCATGGATCCCAAACGCGCGTGAGTATTGTCACCCGCTCGTGCGAGGACTATTCTGTTTCCCGTGCGCGCCTCCCCGCGAGGCGACCGCTGGGCGAAGTGCCGCAGAGCCGGTACCCATCCCCGGCGTCCCGGGCGCAACTGCACACCCGCCTGAACTGGCTCCTGACCCCCGGCGATGACCTGGCGCTCTCCCGCCTACCTTACTTTCAAGGCGAATATCGCCCGCCAGGCCAGCTTCCACGAGATGGTCCAGGAGCAGATCACGTGGATGACTGCGGAGGTTTCGGCCGTCCGGAGGGAGGCCGAGCGGATCGCCGCAGGAGAAATCCCGTCGTCGGCCGACGAGATGTTCGCGATGATGCGAAGGCATGGGGAGGTCAAGCAGCGCGTCGCGGATTTCGAGGCCCAGTTCGGGTTCCTGAACGAGTGGGACTGTGTGATGGTCGTGACCTTCACGGAGACCTACCTCCAGGACGTCCTGGCCTACTTCGCCGCCCTGGATTCCCGACTGATGGGGGACTCGGAGCAGAGCGCCACCTACGCCGAAATTGCTGCCGCGGGATCCGTGGAGGCCCTGGCGGCGGAGCTCCGGGACCGATGGGCGCGCAACTTCGTCGACGACGGCGGGCCGAGACGGTGGATCGGTCGGCTTCGGAGGATGGGGGCCTCCGCGCTCTCGGAAGACCTCGTCCCGACGATGGAGGAGCTCTGGGGGGTTCGTCACCTCGTAGTTCACCGCGCGGGCGCGATCGCCCACGACTTCCTTCGGCGCCATCCCCAGCTGGGGGGCACCGTGGGGGAGCAGATTCGCCTGGCCGAGGACGCGGTGACCAACTACGTACTCGCGGCGTGGGCGTTCGTCGAGTCCGTCGATGGTTACTTCGCACTCCGCTACGCGGACCGACTGCCGGCGGGTGATGCGGGCAAGACACAATAACGAAACGGCTGCACCGATGCGCACCCCGCTCCCCGACACCATCACCCGCGCCGACCTCCTCCAGGCCTTTGCTGAGCTGGACGCCGGCGCCGAGCACCCCTTCGCCGACTCCATCGGCTACGATGTGCTCCACGAGGACCGCCGCTACCCTCCGAAAGCCGTGGTGGGGTTGGCCGCGACCCGCTGCACCGGGCGCACGTACCGCCCGGCCGACTTCACGGGGGGCCTGGCGTCGAAGTGCTTCCGCATCCTGGAGACGAACGGGTTTCGGATCGTCGGTAAGGGTGACATCGAGCGTGCCCGCCGAGACCAGATGTGGAAGACGATCGGCACCCCCAACGGAGGCCGCGACCTGTACCCACGCCATCTGCAGGAGGTGGGTGTCTTCCGCGGCGCGCGCGGCGTCTGGTATGACGGCGGACGCACCAAGGCGACTGACCCGGAGGGCGTTGGTGTCACGGTGGGACTGCTCCACACGGGGAAGGTGCATCCCGACGAATTCACCCCGACGGGAATACGCTACCACTACCCGGTGACGAACTCACCGGGCCGGGACGCTGCTGAGATCCACGCGACGAAGGCGGCCGGGACGTTGAAGCTCCCGGTCTTCGTAGTCACGACCGGTCAGCACGCCCATCTCCGGGATGTGTACCGGGGCTGGGTGCGCGGCTGGGACGACGGGGACAAGGTGTTCTGGATTGACTTCAGCGGCGAGCCAGCATCGGCCCCGGGGGGCGATCATCCAGACGAGGTGGAGCCTGACACCTACACGGAAGGGGCGGTTAAGACGGTCCGCGTCAACCGCTACGAGCGCGACGAGAAGGCGCGGCAGACCTGCATTGACCACTACGGCGCCCGCTGCGGGGTGTGTAAGCTCGACTTTAAGCAGCGTTACGGGGAGGTCGGGGACGGCTTCATCCACGTGCACCACCTGGTCCCGCTCGCCGCGGTTGGCGGGGCGTACGAGGTGGATCCGATCCTGGACCTCCGGCCCGTGTGCCCGAACTGCCACGCCATGCTGCACCGGAGGACGCCGGAGCCGTACACGATCGAGGAGCTGCGGGCCATGCTGATCCCGGAGCGGTGATGCGCCTCCTCTCCCTTTTCCGCACTCCCAGCTCCGCCCCCGGCCGGCGCTACAGCTATCACCGCGCGATCCTCCTGGTCGGCGGCGCGGCCGTGCTATTCCTGATGCGCCCGGCCGCGGCGAGCGCCGAGGCGGTGGCGCTCGACCGGGCGGTGGCGGCGTCCATGCTGGGGATCGCAGTGCTCACGCTGCTCGCGTCCTCCGTGCTCGGCCGGGTGAACCTTCGGCGCCGTGGTGCCGAGACTCCCTCTTCGGATCTCGTCTCCCCGGCCGGCCGAGAATGCCGACCTGACCCCCGCCGCGCACCTGGTGCGAGACACGACGGCGGGCACGGATGAGGCCGGACCCGGGGGAGCCGGTTGGGCAGTCTTCCAGGAGAAGCAGATGGGCGGAGAAACCATGCGGAGCGCCGGATGATCAAGGGGACCTGTGAGGAATGCGGGGCTCCGCGCGACCCGGCGCCCACCGAGGCGTGCTCTCAATGCGGAGCGGTCGGGAGACGCATCGTGGCGATCCGCTCCGAGTCGGTCCAGTCTCGAGAGACCGTCTCGCGCGGCGTTCTCAGGACGTTCTGGAGGCGCAACTGGCTCCTGGTTTTCATCATGGCTGCTCTCATGGTAGGCTCCCCTTTCGTCAGCTTCAAGTTGGAGGGATGGGAAGGGGTATACGCCGGGTGGGCGCTGAATCTCGCCTCCTTCATCGTCGGTGCGTACGCGCTCACCCGTGTGGAGTGCAAGGACTTGGCGGGCTAAAGCGGCTGGATGCCTTAACATGGCCTATGAACCTCGAGTTGAGGCACGTCCTGCCGGAGTGCACCGGTAGCTGGGTGTGCCGCGGCACCTACTGGCGCTGCGACGTGTGCGGCTGGATCTACTACGACTCCCTCGAGGTCGCAGCCGCGCTCGCCGCGGAGGTGGCCGCCGGGCAGCTCCTGCACCAGCTCGCGGAGGAGGGGGCAACTGAACGTTGAGCCATCCGTCCGGAACTCTTCCACGCGGAGTTGCACTATGCCGATTGAGGTACGCAGGACCGACCCACCTGGACCACCGCCGCCTCTAGAGGGCATCCCAGCATACACCGGCGAGATGGTCCCATTCCCGCCGGACGAGGCACCGCCGGAGCAACTATTGGAGTGGGCGGCGGTGATGGGGGTCCCGCACGTTGACGGAATCGCATACACCTTCCCGTATCTCGTGCGCGCGCAGTGGCGGCGGGCGGTTCTGGCGTACTTACAGCGCTGGCACCCAGACGCGTATCGGCGCGCTCGCAGCGGTGAGCATGGCTAGAATTCAGGTCCCGGGGATCGAGCCCTGACAAACTGGCGCGACGCCCTCACGGCGAGTGAGCAAAACGAACTGGAGCGCGTTGGCGAATTCGTGCGCCGCGCCCTCCCGCGGCACGAGCGGATCCGCGCGCTTAAAGGCTGGACGGTGGCCGTCGTGTGGGACGAGCACCGCATCCGGGGCACCCTCACCCGCGGCGAGCTGGTGATCCCCTCCGCCGTGCGCGGCAACCCCTGGTGGAGCCCGGTAGCCCGCACGCGCGCCATGGACGTGACTGACCGCCTCGCCACGGTGCTGGCCGGCTACGCCGCGCTGTACGCCGCGGCCGACCCGACCGGGCGCATGCGGGTGGAGGCCTGGCGCGAGGGGGAGCGGCTGGGGCTCGCGCCGTGGGAGGGAGCGGAGCGGGTGAAGCTGGTGCTCGAGCCGGGGGTGCGGCTCGGCGGGGAGGCGGGGCAGGGGACGCGCCTCTTCCATCGACTGGGAGACCACGTTGGGCTCGGGGTCGAAGGGGCGGTGCGGGATGGGTGGGTGGGAGCAACATTGGGAAGGTAATCCGTGCTCGGACGATCGACCGCTGCTGCCCATGGATTCGCCATCCGCGTGAATCGATTCAGTCAGGCTCTCCAGGCTGGTTTATGAAGCGAATCGTGAACAAAGGCCGATACGTCAGGCTCCAGTGGCGCCGCGGCGAACACGCACTCGAGCGGCGGCGATGCAGGGCGAAGTACCTCAAAGCGAAAAGGCGCACGCACCTCGGAAAGCCGAAGAGGCTCCGCCGATACGAAACTCCGACCCGCGTACTCCCCCGGGCGGGGTTCACCCGCGTGCAGGCGCCGCCCGATATGCGGATGGTACACAATCCCGAGGGATGCAACGCCTTCTTCGCTACTCTCGCCCATCATCTCGAACGCCGGAACCCGGTTCGGGTCTCGATCTATGGGGTCAGGCGTGTCGATTCTGCCGCGATCGTGATCCTCCTCGCGATTATGATCCGGTTTCGGGCTCAGGGGGTTGGCTTCGGCGGAGACTTCCCAAAGGACCAAGCAATTCGAGAGGCAATTGCGAAGTCGGGGTTTTTCCAAGGGCTCTATCGAAAGTACGAAGACCGCGACACGTACTCTGTCTCCCCTGAACGGGGACTGCATACGCATGCCGAGAAGAAGGTGAACTCAGTGCTCACTGCGCGGATCATCAGTAACGCGGCGACAACTGTGTGGGGGGAGCCTCGCCGCGCGCAGGGAGTCCAGCGTATCTTGCTGGAGCTGATGCACAATACTAATAATCATGCAGCCCTCGAAGGGCAGGGCGAGAAGCATTGGTGGCTGTCCGTGAACCACCAGAAGAAGAAGCACAAGGTGACCTTCACCTTCGTCGACTTCGGGGTCGGGGTCTTCACGAGCCTCGACAGCAAGGGTAAGACGAGCAAATGGTTCGGGTGGCGAGATCAGCTGATCACGGTGCTGAAACGAATGGACAACCCGATGATCATGAAAGCGATCCTCGACGGCAGGCTACACGAGACCGTCACAAAGCAGTCGTTCCGCGGGAAGGGTTTGCCAGGGATTCGCCAGGTGCAATCCAGGAACGGGGTATCAAACCTGCTGATCGTGACCAACGACGTGTACGCCCACGTGGGGCGGGGCGAGTATAGCTCCCTGAAGGTCCCGTTTAGCGGGACACTTGTGATCTGGGAGCTACAACCATCCAACAGCTGCACTCCGGCCCATGAAGACGATTGAACTGTCCGTCGCTCGCGACTTCAGCCGGACACCTGGTTCGCGATACCGAGACGAGGGGGACTTCTCAGGGGAGGAGTTCCGGGAGGAACTCCTCCAACCGGCCGTGAAGCAGGCCTTGGTGGAACGTTCGCAGTTGCACGTTAACCTGGACGGGACCGCGGGGTATGGCACCTCCTTCCTCGAGGAAGCGTTTGGGGGCTTGGTCCGGTCGAGCGGATTTACCGGGCCTGAACTCCTTGCGGTGCTGCGGTTCACATCGAAAGAGGAAGTCTACCTCGTAGAGGATATCCTCGGGTATATCAACGATGCTGAGCAAGTTCGAGCAACGCGAAGCCCAGCTGGGGCCTGGTGAAGGGGTAGCCGCAGTCGCACTCCTACTGATCGGCTTCGTTGTCGGGAAGATCTTTACGGTTCCAGGGGTAACGATCGACAAGGAGGTAGACCCACTCGCCGCGATCGCGTTGCTACTGACCGTCCTTGCCTCGTTCGTGCTCTTCCGGCGATTCGAGCGTGTGAAGTACGCGGATCAGGTGAAGAAAGACGCGGTGATGGATAGGCTCCGGAGTCCCCTCCAGCAACTCCAGCAGCTTGAGGACTTATGTGAGCAGGCGGAGATCCCCTGGGTAGGAGCCACGAGGCTAATAAAACGTTGCGCGAGTGACTTCGAAGGGTATTCGCGGTTCACTGCGAGGCTCAACGGCCCGGTGGAAGACGGGGACGTACCTAAATACGTGGGGATGTGCCGAGAGTTAGGCAAGTTGCTCACCGACACCCCTCGGCGGGGGGAAGTGGATCCAGATCTTCGCGTTGTGGATGGGAACATACTTGTCAGCGCCGGCCGCCGCGTCCAGGTAGAGAGAAAGATTGGTGAAGCGAAGGAGTTCCTCTACCAGGTGCAGACCCGAGTGATACTCGACCTCAGGTAGTTGCCGGGTCGCCACAGTGCGGAAGGGTCCCATCCCGTGCTCCGAGACCGGCACGGGATGGTATCCAGAGGTCTGATGCAGAGCGGGCCCCCCCCC
>DASYWD010000497.1 GCA_035936415.1 Longimicrobiaceae bacterium | reverse complement strand
GCCCTGGCCCCGGCCGCGCCCGTGGGCGCCGGTGCGGTGGTGGTCCCCGGCCCCGGGCCGGCCCCGTCCGCCGGGGAGCCCCCGGCCGACGACGCAGCTTCGGCCGGGGTTTCCGTCCTCCCCGAGCTGGGGCGGATTCAGGTGGTGCTGACCTCCCCTTCCCCCGATCTGCGCATCCGCGTGCGGCTCACCGACGACTCCTACTCCGACGTGCGCGCCACCGGGGCGGCGGCCGGGGCGCGCTTCCGCACCGGTCCGGGCCGCGTGGAGGTGCTCGGCGCCACGGGCGGCGAGGTGGAGGTGGTCCTCCCCCGCACCGCCCGCAGCGCGACGGTCGAGGTGGACGGCCGTCCGTACTTCCGCAAGGACGGCGACGGCATCCGGCTCCTCGCCCCCGCCTCGGACAGCTCCGGCTCCGAGGTCGTCTTCACGGTCCGTCCGTAGCCGCCGCTCCGGCTGCTCCACTCCATCCCTGTTCCACGGATCCCACGTGTCCATCGCAGCACTCCTCCTCCTCGCCCTCCTCCCCGCCGCCGAAATCCACGGCACCGTGCGGGCGGACGGGCCCGGCACCCCCATCCCCCGCGCCACCGTCCAGGTGGTGGAGCTGGGCCGCAGCGTCACCGCGGACGAGCGGGGGTACTTCGTCCTGCGCGGGGTGGAGCCGGGGCGCTGGACGGTGCGCGCCTCCGCCATCGGCTACCGCCCGCACGCGGTGGTGGTGCAGACGTCCGGGAGCGGCTCCGTGCGCCTGGACTTCGACCTCCACGCCGAAGCGGTGCGGCTGGACCCGGTGGAGGTGCGGGGGCGGGAGACGGCCACCGCCGCCGCGGGCGCGGCGTCCGCCGGGCCCGGGGAGACCCGCCTGGAGGGCCGCGCCGTCCGGCTGACCCCGGCGCTCGCCGAGGCGGACGTGCTGCGGGCCGCGCAGTCGCTCCCCTCGGTGGCCGCCATCTCCGACTTCTCCAGCGCGCCGTACGTGCGCGGCGGCTCCCCGGACCAGAGCCTGATCTCGCTGGACGGCGTCCCGCTCTACAACCCCTACCACCTGGGCGGGCTCTTCGGGGCCATCGACCCGGACGCGGTGGAGTCGGTGGGCGTGCTCGCGGGCGCCTTCCCCGCGGGGACGGGCGACCGGATCTCCAGCGTGATGGAGGTCCGCACCCGCGAAGGGGCGCGCGACAGTCTCCGCGCCACCGGGGCGGTGGGGCTGATCTCCTCGCGTTTCGGGATCGACGGGCCGCTCCCCGGCGGCAGCGGCAGCTTCCTCTTCTCCGGGCGCCACACCTACCTGGACCTGGCCACCCGGGGCGCGGCGGCGCTGGACATCATCCCCACGCACCTGCCGTACGGCTTCTCGGACGCCCACCTCAAGGTGGACCGCGACGTGGGCGCGCTGGGCCGCCTCTCGCTCTCCGGCTACATCAACGACGAGACGCTGGTCTTCCGGGAGGACGGCGAGAACCAGGTCCTGGACTTCGACTGGGGGTCCAAGGCGGTAGGGCTCCGCCTCTGGCGGCCGTTCGGCGCCCGCCTGGCGGGGGAGCTCCGCGCCGGGTACAGCGGCTTCGGGGGACGCTTCGACGCCAGCGAGTACGAGTGGAGCAACGAGAAGCAGCGCTACGGCGACACGCTCGTCCACCAGTTCCAGGCGAGCACCGGGATCGACAACGCCCTCCTGGGCGCCGGGGCGACCTGGTACGGGCGCCGGCACCAGCTCCGTGCCGGGGCGCAGCTCGACGCGTACCGCTTCCGGCACCGCGTCCGCCCCGGCGAGGAGGACCTGGAGGACTTCGTCCCTGCGTTCCTGCAGGAGGACCGCCCCGTCACCCTGGCCGCGTACCTGGAGGACGAGTGGAAGCCGACGGACGCCCTGTCGCTCCGGGCCGGCGTCCGGGTGATGGGCGCCGGAGAGCGCGGGACGGTGTGGATGCCGCGCCTGGGGCTCCGCTACGCGCTCGCGCCCTCCGTCTCGCTGTGGGCGGGTGCGGGGCGCTCCGCGCAGGTGATGCACAGCCTGCACGACGCGGAGTCGCTCACCACCTCCGTGGTGGCGTACGACATCCTGGCCGCGGTCCCGGAGGAGATGGGCCTCACCGTCGCCGACGACGTGGTGCTCGGAGGCGAGTGGACCGGGGGCGGCCTCGGGCTCCGGGTGGAAATGTACGAGAAGCGGTTCCGCAGCGTCCCCGTCACTCCCATCCCGGAGGATCCGCTCGGCCGCGGGCTGGTGGTGCCGGAGGGGTTCGGGAAGGGGACGGGGACGGCCCGCGGCCTGGAGGTGATGGCGCGGTACGCCGGGGGCGGAGGGGGCCTCGCCTTGGCCTACACCCTGGCGAGGGCCGAGCGGGAGCTGGACGGCGTCCGCTACACCCCGCGCTTCGACCGGCGCCATACGCTGGACCTGAACGGCTTCGCGGCGCTCGGGGGCCGGGGGCAGCTCAGCGCCCGGCTGGTCCTGGCCAGCGGTCAGCCGTACACCCCCGTGGTCGGGGTGATGAGCAGCTACCCGCTCTCCGGGGGAACCGGGGGGTTCGGAGACTATCACTCCCTCGTGCCCATCATGGGCGACCACAACTCCGCCCGGCTTCCCGGCTACTTCCGCCTGGACCTCGGCGCGCGCAGGGACTACGCGCGGCGCTGGTTCGGGCGTCGGACGACCGTCACCCCCTATTTCCAGGTGCTCAACGTGCTCAACACCCGCAACGTGCTCTTCGCCTGGCCGGAGACGGGATGGGTGACGGACGACCCGCGCCAGGCCGGCGGCATGAAGCTGCAGTACGCGCCGCAGCTCCCGGTATTCCCCACCTTCGGCGTGGAGTGGAGGTTCTGATGGGCCGCGCTTCACTCGGGCTGCTCGGGCTGCTCGGGCTGCTCCTCGCCGGCTGCGAGCTCCTGCGGCCCCCCACCGACATCGACGTGCCGGACCAGGTCCAGCTCCACTACGTGCTCAGGGCGGGCTCCGACACGGTCGCGGTGCTGATCGAGGAGGCCGGCACGCGCGCAGGAGCGCTCGGCGTCCGGCCGGTCTCCGGGGCGCGGGTGCGCATCGCGGGAGGCGGCGTGGAGGTGGAGCTGCGGGAGGCGCCTACGGGGTTCCCCGCCTGCAAGACGCTCCCGAACTTCGGGTTCGAGCAGCCCACCACTCCCACGGCCATCCAGTCCGGCTGCTACGCGGCCGTCCTCCCCGGCGGCGTGCGCGTGGGGGAGACCTACACGCTCCGCGCGGAGCTTCCGGGAGGCGGGCTCGTGACCGGGCGGAACACCGTCCCGCGCCCGCCGGAGGTGGTGCGCCCGGCCGAAGGGGGCCGGCTCCGGATCCGGCGCCCCCCGCACGATTCCTGGGGCGAGATCGTCCCCTTCGCCGTGACGTGGCGGATCGAGGCGCCAGGCGAGCAGGTGGCGCTGCGGGTCCTGAACGGCACGGCGTACCGGGGCGGCGCGGCCGCCCCCGGTGTCCGGTGCGACCTGTACGTGACGGATGAGGGCGATCGGCTCCGGGGGGATGGCGTGCTGAGTGGAATCGGCGGGGACTCCATCGTCCTCCGGGGAGCGATGCCCGGCTGCCGGTCCGGGTCGCCGTCGCAGGCGCCGGTGCGGCCCGACTCGGTCGACGCGGCCATCCACCTGGTCGTGCTGGACACCGCCCTGGCCCGGTACGGCCGCCTCACGAGCCAGCAGGGGATCCGGGCAGAGCACGCCTCCATCGGAATCACCGGGGCGAACGGCGTGTTCGGCAGCACGGCCGCGGCATCCCGGAGCATCCGGTTCGTCTTCGAAGCCCCCTGAGGCACCCGCCGCGCCCTCCCGGCGCGGCGCCGAAAATGCATGGCTCCGCGGTCCGTATCCCGAACGGCCGAAAGGCCCGCCCAATCGCGAGCCCCCGGAGTCATGCAGAGGATCGTCTGCCGGAACTGCGGCGCGGAGATCCCCGCCGCCCGAGCTTCGTGCCCAGCCTGCGGCGCGTCCCGCGAGCACACGGGGAGCCCCGCCGGATGGGAGCCCCCCGCTACGCGCCGCGTGGCGTTCCTTGCCGGGATCCTGCTGGCGCTGCTCATCCTGGCCGCGCTCGCGTGGAGGCTCGCCGACTCGCGGCGGAGCCCGCTGGAGGCGCCCGCCCCCATCCTCCCCATCGGAGGCGGGGACCGTTAGCTAAAAGAGGGGCCCGGCCGATCCGGCCGGGCC
>DASYWD010000496.1 GCA_035936415.1 Longimicrobiaceae bacterium | reverse complement strand
CCTCCGCCCCGCGCGACGCGCTGGGCGCGCGCATCCTGGCCGAGGCCGAGCGGGCCCGGGGGCTCCGTCTGATCGTGTCGCTCACGGACCGGACGGTGTGGCTCAAGGACGGGGCGACGGTGGTGCACGCCGCCCCGGTCGCGGTGGGAAAGGCGGTGATCCTGGAGTACGAGGGGCGGGAGTGGAACTTCAGCACCCCGCGCGGCCGCCGCACCGTCACCGCCAAGCAGCGCAACCCCGTCTGGATCCCGCCCGACTGGCACTACGTGGAGCTGGCCCTGAAGCTGGGCCTGCAGCTGGAGTTCGTGGAGCGGGGGCAGCGCTTCCCCCTGGGGGACGGGAGCTACGTGGCGGTGCGGGGCAACCGGATCGGGCGGGTGCTGGCGGACGGCACCTTCCAGCCGGTGCCCGAGGGGGAGGAGGCGGTCTTCGACGACACGCTGTTCGCGCCGCCCACCGGCACGGCCAACCGCCGCATCCCGGGGGAGCTGGGGAAGTACAAGCTGGACATGGGCAACGGGTACTACCTGCACGGTACGCCGGACCAGGGCTCCGTCGGCGACGTGGCCACCCACGGGTGCCTGCGCCTTCGCGAGGCCGACCTGGAGCTCCTGTACCGCAGGGTCCCCGTCGGCACCCCGGTCTACATCTACTGACCCGCGTCTTCCCCCGCCCACCGGAACGGCCCACCCCCACGATGGCGACCGATGCGAAGGAGGCGCACCCCGGAGACGCCCCCCCGGAGTGGACCGTCCCCCGGGCGGTCGTTCCCCAGGTGGTGCCGGACGGGGCGCCGCTGGACCACCCCGCGCTCTACTTCAACCGCGAGCTGGGGCTCGTGGACTTCAACTGGCGCGTGCTCCAGCAGGCGCGCGACCCGCGCACGCCGCTCCTGGAGCGCGTCCGCTTCCTCGCCATCGCCGCGTCGAACCTGGACGAGTTCTTCCAGAAGCGCGTCGGCGGGCTGAAGCGGCAGGAGGCCGCCGGGGTCGTGGCCCGCTCCCCGGACGGGCGGACCCCCACCGAGCAGCTCCACCTGATCCGCGGCGCCGCGGAGCGGATGCACGCCGCCCTGGGCGAGTGCTGGGAGCGCGGCCTCCTCCCCGCGCTCCGCGAGAAGGGGGTCGTGGTCTCCGACTACGCCTCCCTTTCCCCCCGGCAGCACCACCTCCTGAACCGCCACTTCCGCGAGCAGCTCTACCCGGTGCTCACCCCGCTGGCGGTGGACCCGGGGCACCCCTTCCCCTTCATCTCCAACCTGAGCCTCTCGCTGGCCGTGCAGCTCCGGCACGCGGCGCGCGACTCGCTCCACTTCGCGCGGATCAAGGTCCCCACCGTGCAGGGGCGCTGGCTCCCCGTCCCGGAAGGGGAGCACGCCTTCCACTTCGTTCCGGTGGAGCAGGTCATCCAGCACAACGTGGCGGCGCTCTTCCCCGGGATGGAGTTGACCAGCGTCCACCCCTTCCGGGTGACCCGCAGCGCCGACGTCACCCGCGACGACGACGAGGCGGAGGACCTCCTCGCCGAGATCGCCGAGGAACTCCGCGAGCGCCGCTTCGCGCCCGTGGTGCGGGTGGAGGTGGACCGGGCGATGCCTGGGCAGGTGCGCCAGCTCCTCCTCCGGGAGCTGGCGCTCGCCCCGGAGGACGTGTACGAGTCGGACTCCCTGCTGGGACCGGCCGACTGCGCCGCGCTCGCGGAGCTGGACCTCCCGGCGCTCCGCTTCCCCCCGTGGGAGCCGGTGGTCCCGGAGCCGTTCCTGTACGAGGGGGAGACGGAGGAGGAGCAGAACGTCTTCGCCATCATCCGCCGCGGCGACGTGCTGGTGCACCACCCGTACGACTCCTTCTCGGCCACGGTGCAGCGGCTGCTGGACGAGGCCGCGGACGACCCGGACGTGCTCGCCATCAAGCAGACGCTCTACCGCACGGGCAACCAGTCGCCGGTGGTGCGGGCGCTGATGCGCGCCGCCGAGCGGGGGAAGCAGGTGGCGGCGCTGGTGGAGGTCACCGCCCGCTTCGACGAAGCCAACAACATGCAGTGGGCGGAGGTGCTGGAGGACGCCGGGGTGCACGTGGCGTACGGGCTGGTGGGGCTCAAGACGCACACCAAGGTCACGCTGGTGGTGCGCTACGAGGAGGGGCGCCCCCGCACCTACTGCCACGTGGGAACGGGGAACTACCACGCCCGCACGGCGCGGTTGTACAGCGACCTGGGGCTCCTCACCTGCGACCCGGAGATCGGCTTCGACCTGGTGAACCTCTTCCACTTCCTCACCGGGTACGCGCCGGACCAGCAGTACGGGCGGCTGGTGGTGGCCCCGCGCGACATGCGGCGCGTCTTCGAGGAGCGGATCGCGCGGGAGGTGGAGCGGCAGCGCCATCACGGCGACGGGCGGATCGTCGCCAAGCTGAACGCCCTGGACGACGTGGAGATCATCCAGGAGCTGTACCGCGCCTCGCGCGAAGGAGTGCGGATCGACCTGCTGGTGCGCGGGCACTCCCGCCTGCGTCCCGGGCTCCCCGGCTACAGCGACAACGTGCGCGTGGTCAGCATCGTCGGGCGCTTCCTGGAGCACGACCGCGTCTACTGGTTCCGGAACGGCGGCGACACGGAGATCCTGATCGGGAGCGCGGACTGGCGCCACCGCAACCTGGCCGAGCGGGTGGAGGCGCTGGTCCCCGTGGCCGACCCGCAGCTGCAGGAGCGCATCGTCCGCATGCTGGAGCACGCCCTCCGCGACAACCAGCTCTCCTGGGAGCTGCAGCCGGACGGCCGGTACGTGCGGCGGCGGCCCGCGCCGGGCGAGCCGGAGGTGAACTACCACGCGCTGCTGATGCGGGACGCGCTGGAGCGCACCCACAAGGGCGCGCGGCCCTGGGAGCTGACCGCGGTCTGAACGGCTGAACACGGCGGGGCCGTACCGCCGGCCGATCCATGCAATTTCATATCTACAAAGGTTTTACGCGCGCCTTAGCGGACGCGTTTGGCCTCCATCTTGCACTCCGATGCGCCGCCGCCTGGGACACAAGTAACTGCAGGGCAAAGGGTTACGCTAGAACAGGTCCGGCGGGCGCGGGGAGTTCCCGCTTTCGAGGGAGGAGGGGCCGGAGCTCGGGACGGACGGCCCCGCGGACACCGCAAGACAGAGGAGGACGAGATGAGCCGCACACTTCGCAAGCTGCGCAACGGGATCCTGACCCTCGGGACAGCCGGGGCGCTCGGGTTCGGGGCCGTGCAGGTGTTCGCCACGCCCGCCACGGCGGCGGTGGCGGTGGCGGCCTGCAACCAGCAGGCGTGCAACAGCCAGTGCGAGGCCCAGTGGGGGCCGTTCGCTGCCGGCTACTGCGAGAACGGGGAGTGCCAGTGCGCCGTGTAACCCGGGGCCCCGGGAAGTCGCGCGCCCTCGCGGGCTCACCGCGCGAAGAGGCGCGCTGAACGGACGCCCCGGCCGCTGCAGCGGCCGGGGCG
>DASYWD010000495.1 GCA_035936415.1 Longimicrobiaceae bacterium | reverse complement strand
GTCGCCGCCCTGGCCCGGGCCGCGGAGCGGGTGGAGGCCGCGCACGGCGCGCTGGACGTGCCGTGGGGCGCGGTGAACCGCTTCGGGCGCGAGATCCCCGGCAACGGCGCGGCCGGCGACCCGCTGGGCGTCTTCCACGTCATCCACTTCGCGCCCACCGGGGGCGGCGACACGCAGTACCCGGTGCACGGCGACACGTACGTGGGCGCGGTGGAGTTCACCCCGCAGGGCCCGCGGGCGCGCACGATCCTCGCCTACGGCAACGCCAGCCAGCCCGGCTCGCCGCACGTGGGCGACCAGCTCCCGCTCCTGGCCCGCAAGGAGATGCGCCCGGTGTGGCGGACCCGCGCCGAGATCGAGGCCAACCTGGCGGAGCGGACCCCGATCCGGCGCTGACCCGCTCCACGGCGCACTCCCCGGCTCCCCTGGAGGGGAGCCGGGGCGATTGTCGTTCCCCCGGCGCGGAGGTACATTCAGCTCGTCCCGAAACGTGCGTGCTCCTGGTTCTCCCTTTCACCGGGAAGGCTGCCCCATGAAGATCCCCGCCGAGTGGCTGACGCAGAAGGCCGGCAACCAGCCCACCGCCGAGCACCGCAACCTGTCCGAGATGGCGGCGCTCCGGATCCGCATGGCCTGGCAGAAGCTCAGGGCGCAGGCGCAGGAGGGCGACGAGGTGTGGGCGTTCGCGAACCCGTCCAACACCTGGAAGAAGCTCGGCAGGCAGACCGGCTACGCGCTGGTGCGGAACGGGAAGGTCGTGCAGAGCGTGGTGGTGACGAACAGCTACGCGTAGATACTCACCGGGGAGGAACGATGTGGATCAGGGTGGTCGAGCCGGCCGACGCCACGGGGGAGCTGAGCGACGTGTACGAGCGCGTCGCCGGCGCGCGGGGCAAGCTCTCCAACATCATGCTGGCGCAGAGCCTGGACCCCGCGGCGATGCGCGCGCACCTCGACCTGTACATGGCGCTCCTCTTCTCGCGCTCCGGCCTGAGCCGGCCGGAGCGCGAGGCGATCGCCGTGGCCGTCTCGGCCGCGAACGGATGCGAGTACTGCGTGAGCCACCACGCCCCGGCGCTGCAGGCCTACTGGAAGGACGAGGCGCGGGTGCGGCGGCTCGCGGAGGACCATCAGGCGGTGGAGGTGCCGCCCCGGCTCCGGGCGATGCTCGACTACGCCGTCCTCCTCACCCGCGAGCCCGCAGCGGTGGCCGAGAGCCACGTCGCGGCGATGCGCGCGGAGGGCCTCTCGGACGAGGAGATCCTGGGGGTGAACCTGATCACCGGGTACTTCAACTTCGTCAACCGCGTCGCGGAGGGGCTGGGCGTGGAGTTCACGGCCGAGGAGGCCGCCGGGTACCGCTACTGACCGCGGCACCGCGGCCGTAGCGGTCAGGGCCGGCCTCACGGCTCCCAGAGCCGCGTCTCGGGCCGGAACACCACCCAGGCGAACCAGAAGTGGTTTCCGTGCGGCACCGCGCGGAGCCGCCGCCCCTTCAGCGGGCCGCCGACGGCCCGTCCCGCCAGGTCCCACCGGCTCCGGGTCTCACGGTCCTCGAATCCGCCGCTCACCGCCCGGAAGGTGAGCGTGCGTCCGCCGAGACGGCGGTCGTACACGGCGGTCTGCCCCACGTCGCGCCCCTCCGCCACCTTGCCGCGGTCCAGCGCGCTCGCCGCGCCGGGCTGCCAGAGGACGACGAAGGGCGTACCCTCCATGGTGGCGTTGACCACGCGCTCGCGCGCGAGGTGCTCGAACGACACCGCCCACCCCGCCCCTGCGTCGACCGCGACCACCCGTTCCATCGCCGCCAGCCGCGGATCGGTGTCGCGGTTGAAGAACCGGGCCATCGGCGAGCTGGCGCGGTCGTCGTACCCCACGTACGGGTTGCGGCCGTAAGGCCGGTCGTGGCCCGTTTCGCGCGACAGCACCCGCAGCCCGGGGTGCGTCTCGCGGGCGGTCTTCCAGGCCATGGTCGTCTGGGGCACGGCGCGGAGCCTGGTGCCGACCAGCGTGCCCACGATGGCCTGTCCCGTGGCCTGCTGCCACCAGGTCTCGGTCTGCCGGTCGTACATCACCAGGTCCGAGTGGCGGAGCCGCCCCGTGGTCCCGAAGTCCAGGAGCCTGCCCGCGGCGCGCCGGTCGAACACGAGGGCGGTGTTGCACAGCGGGCAGAAGGTGACCGCCACGGGGAGGCCCCCGACCACGTCGTTGACGATCTCGTGCCAGATCAGGATGGCGAGCGGGTAGGCCCTCACCTGGCCGCCGTGCTCGACCACCATCACCGGATCTCGGTCGGTCAGCCAGCGGTTCCCGGCGCGGACCGTCTCGAAGCGGGGCCGGTCGATCGGGGGGATGCCGTCCCGCGGCGGACCGCCGGAGACGATCTCGTGCAGCGGGACCGCCCGCCGCGAAAAGTCCGTCTTCCACCGCTCCGCGCCCGCCAGGCGCGTGACGGCGGTGTCGGTCCGGGTCTGGGCGTCGCACACGGCCGTGCTCCAGGTGAGCGCCGCGAGCAGGGCCAGCTTCAGGATCCTCACATGTCCCTCGCGAGCCGGACGCCGCTGAACTGCCACGTCGCGTCCGGGGGGAAGAAGTTTCGGTAGGCCGGGCGGATGTGCGTCCGGGAGGTGGCGCAGGAGCCGCCGCGCAGCACGAACTGGTTGCACATGAACTTCCCGTTGTACTCGCCCAGCGCACCCTCCGGGGGCCGGTATCCGGGGTACGCCGAGTACTGGCTCCGCGTCCACTCCCAGACGTCGCCGTACATCTGGAGCAGCGCGCCGGGCGCCGCGGGCGCCGCGGCGGAGGGGTGGAAGGCGGCCGACTCGACGAAGTTGCCCTCGACGGGGACGGTGGAGGCCGCCACCTCCCACTCCGCCTCCGTCGGCAGCCGCGCGCCGGCCCAGCGCGCGTAGGCGTCGGCCTCGAAGTAGCTCAGGTGGCACACCGGCTCGGCCGGGTCCACCTCCCGCATCCCGGCGAGCGTGAAGCTCCACCACCGGTCGTCCCGCCTCTCCCAGTAGAACGGCTCCGTCCACCCCTGCTCCTGCGCGATCGCCCAGCCGAGCGACAGCCACAGCTCCGCCCGGCGGTATCCCCCGTCCTCCATGAACGCCAGGTACTCGCCGTTGGTGACGGGGCGGTTGCCGAGCTCGAACGGCTCCAGGAAGACCCGGTGGCGCGGCCCCTCGTTGTCGTAGGCGAAGCCCTCGCCCTCGTGGCCGATCCGGTGGATCCCGCCGTCGAAGCGGACCCACTCCAGCGGCACCGCGGCGGCGGCGCTGCCGGCCATCCGGGGCCGGTAGACGGGGCGGAGCGGGTTGACGGAGAACACGTGCTTCAGGTCGGTGAGCATCAGCTCCTGGTGCTGCTGCTCGTGGTTCAGCCCGAGCTCGACCACCGGGGAGACCGTGGCGATCAGCTCCGCGCCGGCCCGCTCCAGGAGCTCCTCGACGTGCCGGTCCACGTGGCTGCGGTAGGCGTACACCTCGGCCACGGTGGGACGCGAGATGTAGCCGCGCTGGGCCCGGCAGTGCCGCTCGCCCGCGTGGACGTAGTAGGAGTTGAACAGGAAGAGGTAGACGGGGTCGAGCGGCTCGTACCCGGCCAGGTGCGGCGTCAGCAGGAACTGCTCGAAGAACCAGCTCGTGTGGGCCAGGTGCCACTTGGTCGGGCTGACGTCGGGCATCGACTGCACCACGTAGTCCTCCACGGCCAGGGGCTCGCAGAGCGCCTCCGTGAGGCCGCGGACCGCGCGGAACCGGCCGCGCAGGGCGTGCGCGGTGGAAACGGAGCTTTCTAGAGTCGCCATGGATCCCTGTCTTGAGGTTGAACTGCGCCCGCCCGTCACCGCGCCAGCCGCCGGTACGCCCACCCGAAGACCACGCCGTACACGGCGTGGGTGGCCGCCTGGACCCCTTTCTCCACCGGGGGGACCCAGAACGGCGCGAGCCACGCCGGGAAGAGCAGCGGGAGGAGCCAGAAGCCGAGCCCGTACAGCACCGCGCCCGCGATCAGCCCGCCCACCAGCGGGGAGATCCCCAGCCGGGGGAGCAGCGCGGCGTAGACCAGCCCGACGACGATGCCGAGCCCCAGGTGCGTGAGGAGCCCAACCGCCACGTCGCCCGGCACGAAGCCGGGGGGCTGCACGGCACCCGGCCCGAGCGCGAGCGCGCCCGGCATGCGCGCCGCCATCCAGGGGTCCATGCCGCGGACCAGGGAGACGATCGCCTCCACCGCGATGAAGACGACCTCGGCGACCAGCGAGGCGCCGACTCCCGCGGCGTAGCGGGGCCCGCCCGCATCCCGGCTCACGCGACCCGGTCGAGCACGCGCAGGGTGGTGTCGGCCGCCAGCCCGAAGACCAGGTGGCCCGCCAGCCCGCGGGCGTGCGTCTGCCAGGGGAAGGCGGTCGGGCCGGGAGTCAGGCCCAGGGCGGTGTTGGCCCCCTCGTCGACCAGGGCCCAGAACGCGGCGCCGAAGAGCAGCCCGTTGCCCAGGTCGGTCCCGGGGAGCCGCCCCCGCAGGGCGCCGTAGACCGCACCCGCGCCCACGCCCAGCCCCCAGTGGATGGCCGAGCCGTACGTGGCCCGCTCGTCGTCCGAGAGCTCGCGGCCCACGGCCTCCGCCGCCCTCTCCGCCGCCACGCCGTAGGCCGTCTTGCCGCCCCGCGCCTCGTCCTCCGCGCTGCGCGCCTGCTTCGACTCGTGCTCGTACAGGTAGCCGGTCACCGGGCCCATCGCCCAGGTTGCCGCGGCGCCGGCGAGCGCGCCCTTGAGCACGTCCGCCAGCAGGTCTCCGTCGCGCCGTCCGTTGCCGCTGCGCCTCATGGCCTCCTCCGGTTCGATTTCGTCGCCATCCCCGCGAGAAGCGCGCCGGGCCGCCGCGTCAGGCCCGCGGCCCGGTCTCGTGCACCGTGGGCGAGCGGGAGCCGTAGAGCCGGTCCACCGCCGCGGCGTTCGGGCCCTGCTTGGCCCCGTGCTCCCGCCGCGAGGGGGGCTCGCTCCAGGGCATGGACCCCACGACCAGCTTGGGGACGTTGATGAACACGTCCGTGCCCGCGCGGCGGACGACGGCGTCGAGCGGGATGAAGGTGTCCGTCTCGAAGATAAGCCCGCGGGGCACCAGCATGTACGCCCGGTGCTCGCCGGTGGCGGCGACGACCTCCTTCACCTGGCCGATCTCGCCATGGTCCGAGCCGCGCACCGTGTCGCCGGCCTGCACCGAGGCGCGCCCGGCCGCCGGGGCGTCCAGCGCCGCCAGGAACTCGTCCACCTTCATCACCCCGTTGGCGATCAGGGGGAAGTTGATGTGGATGGCCGCCTCGTACGAGGGGATGCTCTCCGAGCCCACGGCGTCGGAGAGGAAGGTGACGTCGTACCCCGCCTCGGTGGCGTGCCGCCCCGTGCTCTCGCAGCACAGGTTGGCAGTCATCCCCCCGATCACCAGGTGCGTGATGCCGAGCCGCCGCAGGTGGTCCGGGAGGTCGGTCTCGAAGACGTCGGTCCCCTTGTGCGGCAGCAGCACGATGTCGTCGCCCTGCGGCCGCAGCTCGGGGTGGAAGTCGGCGCCCCAGCTCCCGGCCAGGAACATCTTGTGCTCGAACATCAGGCGGTTAATCCCGCTGCGCCGGTGCAGCTCCCGGTCCGCGTAGTCGTCCTCGGTGTACGCCATGGGACCGAGGAGCACCGGGATCCCCCGCTGGCGCGCTCCCGCGATGGCGCGCTTCAGGTTCTCGACCACGCCGTTCATCGTGACCGTCGTCTTGGTCATCGGCCAGGCGGCGCCCCCCTCCGAGAGGAAGTCGTTCACCGGATCGATCACCAGCAGCGCGGTGCGGCCCCGCGGGAAGCCGACCTCGTCGCTTCCATGCGCCAGGTAGGTGGCTCCACCCTCGCCGTCGCGCCCGTTGGGCGGTTTCGTGTCCATGTCTCTCCTCCGGTTCAGGTTCACCGCCGGGGCCGCACTGTGTCCGCAAATCACGTTCCCTGTCGCAGATTGCGCGACAGTCCAAAGCGCTCGTCCGGTCCTGTTGCATCCGGATCGGGACCGGCCCGGCCGCGGCGCGGCAAAAGAGAGCATTCTGGACAGTACACATGTTTCCTCGTCCGTGCGGCCGCCCCGCCCGACGAAGAAGTTTCATGATTAATCTCTCACTACTGCGAGGTATCGCCCGCCCAAAACTGCAACAGACTCTCGTCGCGTGCGAGAACTGTAGTATTCCGACTGTAGCGCACCGGACCGGCCAATACAACGCAAATTCCTATGTAGAGTGGTGGTTTACAGACGCATAAAGTGCGCGCATCTGTTGCACCTCTCACACCCTCTGGCGGTTACCAACCAACTCATTTACTGTCTAAATGCGCGGAGTGGGCTGCAACCGCCCCCTCCGCGGCCGATGCGGCGCGGGGGCCACCTCCGCCGAGCGACGGCGGGCCGCCCTTCTACCTCAAACTGTCGGTTTTTTCTGCTGCCGGGACTACGCATGCCGATCTGAGGAATATTCAAGAAGTTCGTCGGGCCCGGGTACCCCCGCGCCCCGAGTCAGCCCCATCACAGCCGGAGGCGAGCATTTCATGAGTCGCACGTATCGCAGGCTGCCCATCCGATGCCGCACCGGTCTCCTGGTGCTCGTCGCGGCCCACGTCCCGGCGCTGGCGACCGGGGCCGCCGCCCAGCACGAGGGACACGCCCATCCGGTCCCCTCCGCCCGGCCCGCACCCCAGAGTTCCGAGGTGCGGGCCGAGTTTTCTCTTTCACCCGGGCAGAAGCGCGGGCCGGACGGGAGCGCCCTGGAGAAGCAGGAGATCGAGCTGCAGGTGCGGCTGACCGACCCCGCCACGGGACGGCCCGTCGTCGGACTGCGGCCGATGGCATGGGTCGACGTCCGCTCCGATTCCGGGAGCACGAGCGTCGAGGCGTGCCGGCAGAAGCTGGGTGCGTTCGCAGAGGGGAGCCTGCACGTGAAGCACGGGCAGGTGAACATCGCGCAGCCCGTGGAGGACCTGAACGGGCACTACGTCCTGGCAATGGCGAAGACGCCGCAGATCGCGGTGATCGACCCGATCACCGGGTTCGGGCGCACCAAGCTCTACACCACGGTGCCGCTCGAGAAGCCCGGGGGCGACTGGGCGGCCAACGCCGAGGACACCCGGCTCTACGTGACCATGCCCGAGGCGGGGAAGGTGGCGGTCGTCAACACGCACACCTGGAAACTGGCCGGGACCGCAGCCGCGGGAGCCACCCCGACCCGGATCGTCTTCCAGCCCGGGGAGCGCTACCTCTGGGTGAGCAACGAGGGAGGCGAGGGCGGAGGGGGCGTCACGGTGCTCGACCCGCAGACCCTCCGGGTGGCGGCCTCCATCCCCACCGGACCGGGGCCGCACTCCCTTGCCTTCTCGGACGACGGGCGGCTCGTCTTCGTCGCCAGCCGGGAAGCGGGGACAGTCTCGGTGATCGACGTCGCCCGCCTGGAGCGGGTCAAGGAGCTCCGCACCGGACCGCGGCCGATCTCCATCGACTACTCGGCCGCCCAGGGAGCCGCCTACGTGGCGCACGCCGTGGACGGCACCGTGGTGGGAATCGACGCGAAGACCCTGGAGATCACGGACCGGGTCCAGCTCAAGCCGGGGATCTTCACCCTCCGCTTCGCTCCCGATCCGGCGGCGGGCCACGGCCACGGCGGCCACGGGGAGCACGGGGCCGCGGCGGCGCCGGGCGGGCGGCTGGCCTTCGTCCTCAACCCGCGCGAGACGGAGGTGGACGTCCTGGACGTGGTGTCCGGGCGGCGCGTCCGCAACGTCCAGCTCGGGCGGGAGCCGGACCAGGTGGCCTTCACCTCCTCGTTCGCCTACATCCGCTCGGCGGGCGATCCCAACGTCCACCTGATCCCGCTCCACGACCCCACCACGGGGGGCACCGGCCCGCACGACTTCTTCCCGGCCGGCAGCTCCATCCCCGGCCCGGTCCTGCTGGGGCTGGGCGAGGTGATGGTCCCCTCCCCGGGGATGCACGACGCCGTGTACGTGGCCAACCCCAAAGATCGGATGATCTACTCCTACCACTACATGGAGGGGATGCCCATCCCCCACGGGGGGCTGACCACCTACGGCTTCGAGCCGAAGGCGATCCGCACGATCTCGCGCCGGGTCCGCGAGACGGAGGAGGGCCTCTACTCGGTGTCGCTGCGGCTGGAGCGCAGCGGGGTCTACGACCTGATCTTCCGCTCCGCGGATCCCGTCGTCCTGGAGTGCTTCCCCTTCAGCGTCGCTCGCGACCCGTCGCTGGCGGCGGCGAGCGAGGGGGTCCGCGTCGAGACGGTCCCCGCGCGGCCGGAGCTGCGGAAGGGCGAGAACGTGCTCCGGTTCCGGGTCCGCGACGGGATCCGCGACCGTGAGTTCGCCGGCCTCACGGACGTGCGCGTGCAGTTCGCCTCCATGGGAGGGTGGCAGCAGCGGGTGGAGGCCCATCCGGTGGAGGACGGCATGTACGAGGTGCGCGTCTCCCTCCCCCAGGAGGGGATCTACTACGTCGGCTTCGAGATCCCTTCGCTGAAGCTGGGGCTGCGCGACCGTGCCTCGCTGGTGCTGCGGGCCGGCGGTGAGTGAGGCCATCCTTTCGGCTCCCGAGTCCGCGGCGGTTCCCCGGCTGAGCGACGCGCTCACGGAGGAGTACCTGGTCGAGAACCGGGTGCTTCCCCTGGCGCGGGAGGTGGACCGGGTCCTGGTGGGATACGCCGGGAGCCCGGACCCCCAGGCGCTGGCGGAGCTGGCGGCGCTCTTCGGGAGCCGGCTGGAGCTGCGGGAGCTGCCCGAGCACGAGCTGCTGCACGCCATCCGCGAGGCCTACGGAACGGAGGACACCACCGCCGCCGGGCTCATCGCCGGGCTGGCGGGCGCCGCGGGCTCCGAGGCGCAGGACGGGGACGCGGCGCACGACCTGGAGGAGCAGGCCAACCAGGCGCCGGTGATCCAGCTCGTGAACCTGCTCCTTTCGGAGGCGGTGGAGGCTGCGGCGAGCGACGTCCACCTGGAGGCGGAGAAGCGGCGGATGCGGGTGCGCTACCGGATCGACGGGGTGCTGCAGGACGCCCCCTCCCCGCCGCCGCACCTGCGCGCCGCCGTGGTCAGCCGGCTCAAGATCATGGCGGAGATGGACATCTCCGAGCGCCGGCTCCCGCAGGACGGGCGTGTCCGCCTGCGGTCGAACGGGCGCGAGCTGGACGTGCGCGTCAGCACCCTCCCCACGCTGCACGGGGAGAGCGTGGTGCTCCGGCTGCTGGAGTCGGAGGGGGAGCGGATCGGCCTGGAGGGGCTGGGGATGGCCCCGGACACGCTGGCCGACCTGCTGGGCTTCGCCGCCCGGCCGCAGGGGGTCCTCCTCGCCACCGGCCCCACGGGGAGCGGGAAGACCACCACGCTCTACGCCCTCCTGGAGCGGATCCGCACCGGGCGGGAGAAGATCGTCTCCGTGGAGGACCCGGTGGAGTACGAGTTCCCCGGCGTGGCGCAGGTGCCGGTGAACGCCAAGGCGGGGCTCACCTTCGCGCGGGCGCTGCGCTCCATCCTCCGGCAGGACCCGGACGTCCTGCTGGTGGGGGAGATGCGCGACGCGGAGACCGCGGAGATCTGCATCCAGGCGGCGCTCACCGGGCACCTGGTGCTTTCGACGATCCACACCAACGACGCCCCCTCGGCGCTGACCCGGCTGATCGACCTGGACGTGGCCGAGTACCTGGTCACCAGCACGGTGCAGGCGGTGCTCGCGCAGCGGCTGGTGCGGGTGGTGTGCCGGGAGTGCGTCCGGTGGGTCCCCCCGGAGCCCGCCGCCGCGCGGGAGATGGAGGCGGCGGGGTACGCGGCGGACCGGACCCCGCAGGCGGAAGGATGCCCCGCCTGCCGGGGGACCGGCTACCGCGGGCGCACCGGGATCCACGAGCTGCTCAGGGTGGACGACGAGATCCGGGCGGAGGTGCGGCGGATGCGCGGCGCCGACACCATCCGCCGGCTCGCCCTGGAAAGAGGGATGCGCCCGCTGCGCGCCGACGGATGGCGCCAGGTGGCCGCGGGGGTGACCACTCCGGCCGAGGTGCTGCGGGTGACCTGAGGAACGAGCTGCGGAGGTACGACATGCGAGCGACGAGGACCGGCCGGGCGGGTTTCACGCTGATCGAGATCCTGGTGGTGATCGTCGTCATCGGGCTCCTGGCGACGCTGGTGGCCCCCAACGTGTTCCGGCACGTCGGCTCGGCCAAGGACGCCACCGCGCGCGCCCAGATCGAGCTCATGGCGTCGGCGGTGGACGCGTACCGGATGGACAACGACGTCTACCCCACCACGGAGCAGGGGCTGGCCGCGCTGCAGGCGGAGCCCGCCACGGAGCCCCGCCCCCGCAACTGGCGCGGCCCGTACCTGCGCCGCGCCATCCCGGCGGACCCCTGGGGGCGCGCCTACGTCTACCGGAGCCCCGGGACGGCGAGCCCCGCCACCTACGACCTGTTGAGCCTGGGGCGCGACGGCAAGGAGGGCGGCGAGGGGGAAGACGCGGACATCCGGAGCTGGGAGTAGCGCCGTGCCGGTCTTCACCTACCGGGCGGCCACGACGGCCGGGCGCACCGTGCGGGGGACGGAGGAGGCCGTCTCCGCGGGTGCGCTGGAGCGGGCGCTCGGCGCCCGGGGGCTCTTCCCGCTGGAGGTGGGGCCCGGCCCGGAGGCCGCC
>DASYWD010000494.1 GCA_035936415.1 Longimicrobiaceae bacterium | reverse complement strand
GGCCGGCGGCGCGAAGTCCAGCGCCGCGATCCGCTCCGCCGCGGCGCGCACGTCGGCCAGCACCGCCTCGTCCTCGTCCGCGCCGGAGCCGGAGGCGGCCGCGGTCCCGCCGACGCGGCTCTCGTACAGCGCGGCGAGCGCCTCCACGGTGAGGCACTCGAAGAGCTCGTGCATCTCCAGCTCGAAGCCGGGGAGCGCGGCGTTCAGCTCGCGCACGAGCTGCGTGGCGAGGACGGAGTCGCCGCCCAGCTCGAAGAAGTTGTCGGTGACGCCGATCTCCACGCCCGCGATCACGCCGCACCAGGCGTCGAGGACCGCCTGCTCGGCCGCGGTCCGCGGGAGGACCCGCTCGGCCCGGCCCTCGCCGGCTTCCTCGGCGATCTCGGGGAGCGCGCGGTGGTCGATCTTGCCGTTGGCGGAGACGGGGATCCGCTCCATCACCACCACGTGGCGGGGCACCATGTAGTCGGGGAGCCGCTCGCCCAGGTGGTCCCGGAGCGCCTGCGGGTCCGGCATGAAGCCCGCGGCGGGCTCCACGTACGCGGCGAGCTGCCGGCCCTCGGCGGGGCCGGCGGTGGCGAGCACCACCGCCTCGCGGAGCTCCGGGTGCTGCCGCAGCACGGCCTCGATCTCGCCCAGCTCGATGCGGTGGCCGCGGATCTTCACCTGGCCGTCGTCGCGCCCCAGGATGACGACGCTGCCGTCGGGCGCGTACCGCCCCAGGTCGCCGGTGTCGTACAGGCGCGCCCCGGTCTCCGGGTGGGTGACGAAGCGCGCCGCGGTCTTCTCGGCGTCGCGCCAGTAGCCCATCGCCAGCCCGATCCCGCCGATGTGGATGCGCCCGCGGACGTGGTCCGGGCAGGGGCGGTACGCGTGGTCGAGGACCCAGATCTCCTGGTTCGGGAGCGGCCGGCCGTAGGGGATGCTGGCCCACGCGGGGTCCACCGCGCCCACCGGGTGATAGATGGACCAGATGGACGCCTCCGTGGCTCCGCCCAGGCTGACCACCTGCGCCCGCGGGTAGCGCACGCGGATGCGGTCCGGGAGGTCCAGCGAGATGAAGTCGCCGCTCAGCAGCACGGTGCGCAGCGTGGCCGGCTCGCTCTCCCCGCCCAGGAAGCTGTCCATCAGCATCCGCATGAGCTGCGGAGCGGAGTTCCACAGCGTGACGCCGTGCCGGGCGATCAGCTCGCGCCAGTGCACCGGGTCGTGGCCCTTGCGATGGTCGGGGAGCACCAGCGCCCCGCCCGCGTCGTGCAGGCCGAAGATGTCGTAGACGGAAAGGTCGAAGCTGAGCGACGACACCCCCAGCACCCGGTCCGCCGGGCCGACGCCGAAGAGGCGGTTGACGTGCTCGTTGGTGTTCACCACGGCGCCGTGGTCGATCATCACCCCCTTGGGCACGCCGGTGGTGCCGGAGGTGAAGATCACGTAGGCCAGCTCGTCGAGCGGCGCCTCCAGCGAGCGCGCGTGGGCGGGGCCGTAGCGCCCCCGGGCGCCCGCGCGGACCTCGTGGGTGGGGTACCCCGCGGCGGCCACCTCCTCGCGGAGGACGCCCGGCTGGGTGAGCACCTGCGCCGCCTCGCCGATCCGCAGCAGGTCGAGCTGGCGGCGGGTGGGGAGGTCCGCGTCGACGGGGAGGTAGGCGCCCCCGGCCAGGAGGACGCCGTACACGGCCACCACCTGCTCCCACCCCTTGCGCATCAGCACCGCCACCGGCTCGCCCGGCCGCACTCCCTGGTCGATCAGCCAGTCCGCGGCGGCACACGCCTCGGCCAGCAGCTCGCCGTAGCTCAGGGTGCGCTCGGGGGCGAAGACGGCCGGGGCGTCCGGCGCCTGGAGCGCCCGCTCCACGAATCCGGCGTGCAGGCGCCGCCGCGGGACCACGTCCGCCGTGCGGTTGGCATCCACGCGGCGGCGCTGCATCTCCGCCGGGAGGGCGACCGGGTCCCGGCTGTCCCAGAGCGAGTCGTCGGCGGCCAGGCGGTCGATCAGGTCGCAGTACGAGGCGAACATGGCGTCCAGCACGCCGGGCTCGAACACCGCGTCCGCGGCGTCCCAGATGAAGACCAGGTCGCCCTGGAGCTCCATGACGTGGTGGTCCAGCCACACCTGCGAGGTCTGGCTGATGCTGTGGACCTTGGTCCCGAACTGCTCCAGGTCGCCCACCTCGTCGTCGCCGCTCCAGATGAGCCCGCTGCTGAACACCACCGGCATGGTGGCCTGCCGCGACAGGCCGCGGCGCCGGGCCCACTCGCGCATGATGGCGACGCCGCTGACCTCCCGGTGCTCCAGGTCGGTGATGAACTGCCGCTGCAGGTCGCACGCGAACTCCAGCAGCGTGCGCCCGCGGTCGCGTCCGTCCACCTCCTGCATCACCACCGAGGTGAAGTCGCCCAGCAGGTTGTTCACGTCCGGGTGCACCGGAAGACGGTTGGACACCGTGACGTTCAGGGTGAAGTGCGGCGTCGCGCTCCAGCGGGCGAGCACCTCCGAGTACAGCGCCAGGAGGAGCCCCGAGGGGGTCAGCCCGTGCTCGCGCGCCCGCGCCCTGAGGGGCTGCCAGCGCGCGCTCTCCAGCCGGGCCTCGCGGCGGCTGAAGCGGGGCGCGCGGCGAGCCGCAGGGTCGGGACGGATGGGGAGCTCGGGGGCGGGCGGGAGGGTGTCCACCCGCTCCATCCAGTAGGCGTGCGCGCGGCGGTACGCCTCGGTGTCCTCCAGGCGCTTCTCGGCCAGCACGTAGTCGCGGAAGGAGATCCCCACCCCCGGGAGCGCGGCGTCCGGGTCCTCGTAGAGCCGGGACCATTCGCGGAAGAAGAGGAAGATGCTCCAGGCGTCCAGGATCAGCAGGTCCAGGCTGACGTGCAACCGCAGCCGCCCGGCCGGGAGGAGGGTGGCGCGGACCTCGAAGAGCGGCCAGCGGTCCGCCCTGAGCACCTGGTGCGAGAGCGCGCCGCGCGCCGCCAGGACGGCGCGCTCGCCCTCTTCGGGGCAGGCGGCGGAGCGGTCCTCCACGGCGATCCGGTAGCGCGGCACCGTGGGGAGGATGCGCTGCGTCCCGTCGCCGCCCACGACCGCGCGGAGCATGTCGTGCCGGTCGATGAGCCGGCAGAGGGCGTCGTTCAGCCGCTCCACCTCCAGCCCCTCGCAGTCCAGCTCCACGTACAGGTGGGTGGCGACGTCCCCCATCTCCATCCCGCTGTCGCGCCCCAGCCAGTACGCGTGCTGCAGGTCGGTGAGGGGGAAGGGCTCGTGGCGGCCGTCCAGGTCGGGCTCCACCTGCGGCAGCGCCTCCTCGACGCGCGCGCCGGTGGACCGGAGGAGGTGGAGGATCTGCTCCTTGTTCAGCTTGAGCGCCTGGCGCAGCTCTCCGGTGAGCGCCCCCGCGGGGGCGCTCACGCGCAGCTCTTCGCCCTCCAGCCTGAGCTTGACGCCGCGCCTGTTCAGTTCCGCAAGAAGCTGCTCCATCGTGTTCTCCAGGTGATCTTCCGATCGAACGTGTTCAGGCCGGTTTCCGGCCGCGGTTTCATGCCGACCCCGGACGAACCGGGGATGCTGGCCGGGAGGTGGGGGGAGGGTCCGCAGGCGGTGCGTCTGTGTGAGCCCGCGCAGTCACCCCGGCCACCCCAGAGGCCGGGCGAGTTTACGCACCGCCGGAGGAGCCTCCCCCCGCCGACCCCACGCGAGACACCCGTACCCGCCCTCACGCCACCACCGCTTCGGTCTCGCCCGCCAGGAGCCAGCCCTCGATGGTGCCGGCCAGGCCGGCGACCGTCGCGTCGGAGAGCAGGGTGTAGTGCGTGCCAGGGAAGCGCTCGCTGCGGACCGTCCCCGAGGTGAGCGCCCGCCACCCCCAGTCCGGGGTGTGCGCGGAGGGGTGCCCCGCGAACTCGCTGACCACGCCGTCGGCGGCGCGGACGACGAGGAGGTCGGCGGCGACGGGGGCGCCCTCGTAGCGGCGGCTCCCCCGCACGATTCCCAGGAAGACTCGGTAGATGGCGGTGAGCTGATCCAGGTCGAGGCCCAGCTCGCGGCCGGAAGTGCGGAGAGTGCGCGCCACCTGCTCCAGCTGGGCGCGCGGGTCCGGGGCGCTCCCGTCCAGCGACGCCACCAGCTCCGCCACGGGGAGGTCCAGCGCCAGGTCCTCCAGGAACCAGGCGAGGAGCACGGCGTCGTCCACCGGCGGGCCGGGGTGGGGGGCCGGGCAGTCGATCATGGCGACGCCGGCCACGGTCCGCCCGCGCCGCTCCAGCTGCGCGGCCATCTCGAAGGCGATCAGCGCCCCGGACGACCAGCCGCCGAGCCGCACCGGGCCCGCGGGCTGCACCTCCTCCAGCCGGGCCACGTACGTCTCCGCCAGCGCCGCGATGGAGTCCAGCGGCGCCTCCCGCCCGTCCACCCCGGGCGCCTGGAAGGCGTGCACCGGGCGGTCGAGGAGCCCCGCCAGGCCGCGGTAGCACATGACGTGGCCACCGGCCGGGTGCACCAGGAAGAGGGGCGCGTGGGCGCCCCCGGCACGCAGCTCCACCAGGGGGTCGGCGTGCGCGTGGACGTCGCCCTCGCGGACGAGCGCGGCGACGCGCTCCACCGTGCGCTCCTGCCAGATGGAGCCGAGCGACAGCGACACGCCGAACATCTCGCGCACCGCGCCGATGATGCGAACGGCCTCGAACGACTGGCCGCCCACCTCGAAGAAGTCGTCGGTGACGGAGAGCGCCTCCTGCTTCAGCACCTCGCGCCAGACGGCGAGGAGCCGCCGCTCGGTCTCGTCGGCGGGCTCGCGCGCGGGACCGGTGCGCGCGGCGGCCAGCTGCTCGTCCAGCGGGGGGAGCGCGTTGCGGTCCAGCTTGCCGTTCGCGCTGAGCGGGAGCCGGTCCAGCGTCCGGACGTCGCGGGGGACCATGTACTCCGGGAGCTTCGCCGCGAGCGCGGCGCGCAGCGCGGCGGTGTCCGGGGCGGCCCCGGGGGCGGGGACCACGTAGGCCGCGAGCCGGGCGGCGCCGGTGGCGGACTTCTGCACCGCGGCCACTGCCGCGCTCACCGCGGGGTCGGCGGCGAGCACCGATTCGATCTCGCCCAGCTCGATGCGGTGCCCCTGGATCTTCACCTGCGAGTCCCTGCGGCCCAGGAACTCGATCACCCCGCCCGGGAGGTAGCGGCCCACGTCGCCGGTGCGGTAGATGCGCTCGCCGGTGGCCGGGTGCCGCACGAAGGCGGCGGCGGTCTTCTCCGGGTCGTTCCAGTAGCCGCGCGCCAGCCCGTCCCCGCCGATGTACAGCTCCCCCGCCGTCCAGTCCGGCGCGGGGCGGCCCCACTCGTCCAGCACGTGCCAGGGCTGGTTCTGCATGGGGTAGCCGTAGGGGATGCTCGGCCAAGCGGGGTCCACCTCGCCGATCTCGTAGCAGATGGACCAGATGGAGGCCTCGGTCGCGCCGCCCAGGCTCACCACGCGGGCGCCCGGCGCCACCCGGCGGATCCGGTCCGGGAGGTCCACCGGGATCCAGTCGCCGCTCATCATCACCAGCCGCAGCTCCGGCAGGGTGGCGCCGCGGGCCTCCGCGGTCTCCACCAGGAGGAGGGCCAGCGGCGGGGCGGAGTTCCAGACGGTCACCCCCTGCGCCTGGACCACGTCCAGCCAGTGCGAGGGGTTGAGGTGCTGCTCCGGGTCCGGGTAGACCAGCGCGGCGCCGGCCGCGGCCGTGCCGAACAGGTCGTACACGGAAAGGTCGAAGCCGAAGGAGGAGACGCCGAAGACGCGGTCCGCGGGGCCCACCCCGAAGCGCTCGTTCACGTCCACGATGGTGTTGACCGCGCCCGAGTGCTCGATCATCACCCCCTTGGGGCGCCCGGTGGAGCCCGAGGTGTAGATGAGGTAGGCCAGCTCCGACGGCTCGACGGGGGCCTCCTCCTCCACCGGGTGCGCGGCCCAGGAGGCGGCGGCGTCCTCGATGGCGAGCACCGGGAGCCCGGCGGGCCACTCCAGCGCGCGGGCATGGCGCTCCTCCGCGAGCACCGCCGCCGCCTCGCAGTCGGCGAGGACGTAGCCGCAGCGGTCGGCGGGGAGCGACGGGTCCAGCGGCACGTAGGCGGCGCCGGCCTTCAGCACGGCGTAGGCGGCCTGCACCAGCGGCGCGCCGCGGTCCGCGACGATGGCGACGGTCTTCCCCCGCACCGCGGTGAGGTCCTGGAGCGCGCGGGCCAGGCTGTTCGAGGCCGCGTCCAGCTCGCGGTAGCTGAGCGCGCCGGCGCCGGTGAGGAGCGCGGGGG
>DASYWD010000493.1 GCA_035936415.1 Longimicrobiaceae bacterium | reverse complement strand
GGTCAGCATCCGCCGCGCCGTCCCCGCCGCGCGCCTCGCCGAGTACGACGCCGCCTGGGGGCGCCTGCACGCGGCGGCGGCGGCGCGCAGGGCCCACGCCTGGCGCTTCCGCTCGGCGGACGTGGAGGACCTGTACCTGGAGTTCCTGGAGTTCGGGACGGAGGAGGACCTGCGCGGGGATGCCGACGCGCTGGACGCCATCCGGGCGCTCCACGAGGCGTTCGGCGATCCCTACCCCGCCCCGATGACGCTGGAAGAGTGGATCGAGATCCCCACCCCCGCACCCGACCCGACGTGACCGACCGCGACCGACTCCTCCGCCTGCTGGTGGAGCGCTCCCTCCGCCTGGGCGACTTCGTGCTCGCCTCGGGCGCGCGCAGCCGCTACTACATCGACTGCCGCACCACCACCACCCACGCCGAGGGGCAGTACCTGGTGGGACGGCTGGGGCTGGAGCTGCTCGACGGCGCCGGCCTCGCCCCCGCCACGGTGGGGGGGCTCACCATGGGCGCCGACCCGGTGGCGTACGCCGTGGCGCACGCTTCGTGGATCGCGGGGCGCCCGGTCCACGCCTTCTCCGTGCGCAAGGAGGCCAAGGAGCATGGTACGGGGAAGCGGATCGAGGGGTGCTTCGCCGCGGGCGACCCGGTGGTGGTGGTGGAGGACGTGATCACCAGCGGCGGGAGCGCCCTGCGCGCCTGCGACGCGGTGCGGCAGGCGGGGGGGGCGGTGCTGGGGGTGCTCGCCCTGGTGGACCGGGAGGGGGGCGGGCGCGAGGCGATCGAGGCGGCGGGGTACCCCGTCCACGCGCTCTTCCGCGTGTCGGAGCTGCTCGCCGAGGCGGGAGAGCCGGGATAGGGGGACGAGTGGCGGACGGAGAAAAGTGGACAGAGTTGACAGCGGTGGGGGTGCGGGTGCATCTTGCGGGCGTCGCCGAGATGCCCCTCACCCGCGCCCCGCCGATGACTCGAGAGCTGCCCCCCGCCGCCGACCGCGTTCCCGACATCCTGGACGTCGCCCTCCGGGCGCTGGAGCTGCTGGACCAGGCGGTGGGGCGCGCCGCGCGGCTGCCCCCCCGCGATCGCGACCGGGTGCGCGAGCACCTGCTGGCGCCGCGGAACCACCTGCGGAGCACCACGGACGCGCTCCGGCGGAAGCTGGAGCGGGAGGCGGAGGTGAGGACGGCGATGCGGACCTGACGAGCGCCGCCGTCCGGCGACCTTCGAGCGGGCGCGCCCTGTGCGGGAGCGTCCGCTCTTCACGTCCGCAGGATCCCCGTCCCTACCTACCAGGAAGCGAGGTGTCCATGACGGAGAGCCAGGCGGCCCCGCGGGAGCTCGGCAGGGCCGAGGTCGCGGCGCAGCTCCGCGCGCTGGGCCTCCGGGAGGGCGGGGTGCTGCTCGTGCACACCTCCTTCCGCGCCGTGCGGCCGGTGGAGGGGGGACCGCGCGGCCTGATCGAGGCGCTCCGGGACACCCTGGGCCCCCGGGGCACGCTGGTGATGCCGGCCTGGACGGGAGAGGACGACGAGCCCTTCGATCCGGCCGCCACCCCGGCGTCGCCGGACCTGGGCGTCGTCGCCGACACCTTCTGGCGGCTCCCCGGCGTGGCGCGGAGCACCCACCCGTTCGCGTTCGCCGCGGCCGGCCCGCTGGCGGAGCGGGTCACGGCGGGTCCCCTTCCCATTCCGCCGCACGCCCCCGGGAGCCCGGCGGGCCGCGTTCACGAGCTGGACGGGCAGGTGCTCCTCCTGGGGGTGGGCCACGACGCGGACACCACGCTCCACCTGGCGGAGCTGCTCGCAGGCGTCCCGTACCGCGTGCCGAAGCACTGCACGGCGCTCCGGGACGGGCGCCCGGTCCGGGTGGACTACCTGGAGAACGACCACTGCTGCGAGCGCTTCGCCCTGGCGGACGGATGGCTGCGCGCGCGGGGGCTGCAGGCGGAGGGGCGGGTGGGACACGCGCACGCACGGCTCGCGCGGGCACGGGACGTGGTGGAGGTCGCGCTGGAGCACCTGGCCGCGGATCCGCTGCTCTTCCTCCACCCTCCCGGGGCGGGGTGCGCCGAGTGCGACGCGGCGAGGGCGAGCGTCAGAGGAGCGCCCGCCTCTTCACCTCCAGGTAGCGGTTGACGGCGGCGGTGACGGAGTCTTCCGGGCGGGTGTCGGCCACCAGCACCCCGGCGCGCTGCATGGCGGCGAGCGCCGCGGCGCGGGCCTGCAGCAGCTCCTCGGCGGCCGCGCGCCGGAAGACGGCGGGCTCGTCCTCGACGGGTGCCACGGCGGCGGCCTCCAGCTCGGGGTTGCGGATGGCGACGGCGAGCGGGAGGTGGCGCGAGGCGGAGCGGATCAGGTGGGAGACGAGCGCGCCGGAGGCCTCGGCGTCGATGACGTCGGTGAAGATCACCAGGAGCGAGCGGCGGCGGAGCTGGCTCGCCAGGTAGGTGAAGGCCGCGGGGTAGTTGGGCTCCACCATCCGCGCCTGCACGCTCCCCAGCGCGTCGGCCAGCCGGGCGAGGGAGAGCTGCGACGGGGGGAGGTACTGCTCCACCCGGTCCGCGAAGACCAGGAGCCCCACGCGGTCACCGTGGCTCCCCGCCACGTCGGCCAGGAGGAGGGCGGCGGAAAGGGCGTGGTCGATCCGCTCGCGCCCGCCGATCCGCTGCGTCATCAGCCGCCCGGCGTCGATGGCGAGGAGCACGTTCTGGCGCCGCTCGGCTTCGTACTGCCGCACCGTGAGCGTCCCCCGCCGCGCGCTGGCCTTCCAGTCCAGCGTGCGCGGGTCGTCGCCGCGCACGTAGTCCCGCAGCGACTCGAACGATCCCCCCTCCCCCCGCTGGCGGACGCTGCGGATCCCCGCATCGCGCAGCCGGTGCCGGAGCCCGAGCAGGCGGTGGCGCCGGACCTCCATCACCCCCGGCTGCACCCGCAGCGGGTCCGCCCGGCGCTCCCGCCGCTGCACCCACACCAGCCCCAGCGGCCCCGCCACGCGCAGGTGCAGGTCGCCGTACGCGCCGTCCCCGCGCTCGGCCGCCCGCACCCGGTACGTCGCCACGGCGTCCCGCCGCGGCGGGACGACCAGCTCGTGGAACTCCGGTCCCTCGGCGACGAGGAGCGGCGGGAGGTCGTCGGCCACGCGCAGGCGGACCGTGCGGTCCGTGGCGTTGGTGGCGAGGAGCCGCACCTCGGCCGTTCCGCCC
>DASYWD010000492.1 GCA_035936415.1 Longimicrobiaceae bacterium | reverse complement strand
CTCCCGGGACGGACGGTGGTGGTGTTCGGGGGTGGCGCCGAGCTGGCCGGCCGGCTCGCCGCCCGGGGCGCGGAGGTGGTCCGGGTGGAGCACGGGAGCCGCTGGCACGAGGACGGGGGGCGGGTGGTGCTCCGGCCGGGGGAGGCGGACGACTACGCGCGCCTGGCGGCGGCGCTGCGCGGGAAGGGTCCCCTGCACACCGTCCACCTCGGGAGCGTGGAGGAGACCGGCGGGCCGGACGCGGCCTCTCTCGCCCGGGGGCTCGAAGCCGGGCTCTTCGACGTTCTCCGCTGGGTGCAGGCCCTGGCCGACGCGGGGATGCTGGAGAGGGAGGGCTCGCTCCTCTGCGTCACCTCCGGCGCACAGGCGGTGCTCGGCACCGAGGCGCTGCGCCCCTGGCAGGCCGCGCTCGTCGGGCTGCTCAAGGTGGTGGGGCAGGAGTTTCCCCGGGTGCGGACCCGGAGCGTGGACGTGGAGCCCGGCGGGTGGGAGCCCGCCGTGCTGTGCGAGCTGGACGACCTGCTCGCGGGAGGTGGCGAGGGGCCCGAGGTGGCCTGGCGCGGCCGGCGGCGCTGGGAGCCGGGGTACCAGGAGGCGCCTCTCGGTGATGCGCACCCCGCGGGCGGGGTGCAGCTCCGCCCGGAGGGCGTCTACCTGATCACCGGCGGCCTGGGCGGGATCGGCCTCACCCTCGCGGAGTACCTCGCCCGCGAGGCGCGGGCCCGGCTGGTCCTCACCGGGCGGAAGGGGCTTCCGCCGCGGGAGGGGTGGGGCGCGTGGGTCGCCGAGCACGGCGAGGAGGACTCGACCAGCCGCCGCATCCGCGCGGTGGAGGCGCTGGAGGCGCTGGGCTCCGAGGTGATGGTCGCCGCATCGGACGTCACCGACGCGGAGGCGATGCGCCGCGTGGTGGCTGCCGCACGGGAGCGCTTCGGTCCGCTGAACGGGGTGGTGCACGCCGCGGGCGTGGTCCCCGGCGGGCTGATCCCGCTCCGTTCTCCCGAGCAGTTCGCCGCGGTGCTCGCCCCCAAGGTGCTCGGCACCCTGGTGCTGGACGAGACCACGGCGGAGGAGCCCCTGGACTTCCTGGTGCTCTGCTCCTCCCTGCACGCCCTCTACGGCGGGATCGGCTCGGCCGACCACTGCGCCGCCAACGCCTTCCTGGACGCCTACGCCGCGTACCGCCACGAGCAGCGGGGCCGGCCCACCGTCTCGATCAACTGGGACGGATGGACGGAGGTGGGGCAGGCCGCCGGCCTGACGGTTTCCCGCCGCCTCGGCGACCTGCTCCGCGAGCGGGGCCGCCCCGTGCCCCATCCGCTCCTGGGGTCGGTGACGGAGCGCGACGGCGGCCTGGACTACCTGGTGGAGCTGGGCCCGTCCACGAGCTGGGTGCTGGACGAGCACCGCGTGGGCGGGAGCGGCGTCCTCCCGGGCACCGCCTACCTGGAGATGGTGCGCGCGGCCTTCGCGGACCGCGCCCCCGACGCCGTGCCCGTGCTGGAGCAGGTGGTGTTCCTCTCCCCGCTCTCCGTTCCGGACGGCGCCACCCGGCTGGTGCGCCTGCGGCTGGAGCCGGCGGGAGAGGGCTACACCTTCCGGGTCTCCAGCGCCCCGCCGGGCGGCGGGGAGGGTGGAGAGCAGGAGCACGCGCACGGCCGCGTGGTTCCCGGCGCCCACGAGGAGGTGGGCCACCTCGATCCGGCGGCCGTGCGGTCCCGGTGCGTGCCGGTGGACCTGCAGGCGGAGGGGAGCGGCACGACCGCTGGAGACCACTTCCTCGGCTTCGGCCCCCGCTGGACGGGCGCGCTGCGCAGCGTCGCGCGCGGTGACGGGGAGCTGCTGGCGGAGCTGGAGCTGCCGGAGGCGTTCCGGGGCGACCTGGCCGACTACGCGCTTCACCCCGCGCTGCTGGACGCCGCCACCGGGTTCCTGCGGCACTTGGGCGACGGGCTCTACCTCCCCCTCGCCTACGAGCGGATCCGCGTGGCCGGGCCCCTGCCGCCGCGCCTCTACAGCCACGTCCGCTACGGCCACCCGGGTGCCGGGCAGGAGACGCTCACCTGCGACATCGTGCTCGCGGACGAGTTGGGGCGGGAGCGGGTGCGGATCGAAGGGTACACCCTTCGCCGCGTCGCCGACCCGGCCGCGCTCGGCGCGCGGCCGGAGGCGGGCGCCCGGCCGGCGGCGCCCGAGGC
>DASYWD010000491.1 GCA_035936415.1 Longimicrobiaceae bacterium | reverse complement strand
CGCCCCGGCCGGGAGGCCGGGGCGCGCCGGGAAGCTACCGGGGTGCGCGGGGGGTGGGCAAGCGCGGGGGCGTCTCCGGCGACGCCGCCTCGAATCCGCCACGCGGCCGGATGGATATCCACGTGGAGCTGACCGCATCGTGCCCGCGACGTCCGGCGTGGAGTACCGCTCGGTGGTCGAGCTCGGCGAACCGCCAGGGCCCGCGCGGGTACAGGACGCCCGACGGCGGAGGCAGGTGCCTCCGCCGTACTTTCGCTGTCCAACCCGCGGTCCCGATGCGCACGATCTTCCTGCTGTTCCGGCTCCTGCCGTTCGCGCTCTCCTTCGCGCGCGACCGGCGGCGCCTGCTGTTCTGGGGGGCGCCCGCGCGCCGCACACCCGCTTTCCACGAGCGCCGGGCGCGGCGCCTGGCGCTCACCATCCCGGCGCTGGGCCCCACCTTCGTCAAGATCGGCCAGGTCTTCTCGGCACGGCCCGACGTCGTGCCGGAGCCCTACCTGGGCGCGCTGAGCACGCTAACGGACCGCGTGCCCTGCGTCCCGTTCCCGCAGATCGAGCGCGAGCTGGTGTCCGCGTACGGGGCGCCGGTGGACGAGGTGTTCGAGGCCTTCGACCGGGAGCCGCTGGCGGCGGGGTCGCTCGGGCAGGTGTACCGGGCCCGCTACCGCGGGGAGGACGTGGTGGTGAAGGTGCTCCGGCCCGGCGTGGAGCCGATCGTGGAGCATGACACGCGCTTCGTCCGCCGCGCGCTGGGGTGGGCGGAGCGCTTCCGGGACCATCCGCAGATCCGCGGCCTGCACGTGGCGCTGGACGAGTTCGAGCGCCGCATCGCCGACGAGATGGACTTCCGCAAGGAGGCGGCCTACGCCCGCGCCATCGGCGAGCGGTTCGCGCGCAACCCCCGCGTGGTCGTCCCCCGCGTCATCGACGGGATGACGCACCGGCGGGCCCTGGTGCTGGAGTTCGTGGAGGGCACGCGGGTGGACCGGATCGAGCCGCTGGTCGCGGCCGGCACGGTCGACCCGGAGCGGATGGTGGACGCCGTGGTGGAGGCCTACATCCAGATGATGCTGGTGGACGGCATCTTCCACGCGGATCCGCACCCCGGGAACCTCCTGGTGCGCGCGGACGGCGCGCTGGTGCTCCTGGACTTCGGGATGGTGATCGAGGTCGATCCCACGGCGCGCCACCACCTGGTGCACACCGCGCTGGCCGCCGTGCGCGGCGACGCGGACCGCGTGGTGCAGGGCTTCTTCGACCTGGGCATCGTGGCGCCGGAAGCGGACCGCGAGACGATCCGCCGACTCGTCGGCCTGATCCTGGAGATGACCGAGCGCGGCGCCGAGCTGGCCCACGTGCAGCACGCCCTGGCGGACGAGGTGATGCGCCTGCTGTACGACTGGCCCGTGGTCCTCACGGGAGAGATGACCTACTTCGGGCGCGCGGTGGCGCTCATCGAGGGGCTGGGCGCGCGGCACGTCCCCGCCTTCAACCCCGTGCGCTACGTGCGGCCGCTGCTGATGAAGCACCGCACCGCCGTGCTCCGCGCGCTGGGCCCCGCGGACGGCGACACGCACGACCTGGCGTTCGCGCTGGGGCTGCTGGCCCGCGACGTCACGCGCGTGGTGGGCAACGCGTCGCGCGAGCTGCTGGGCGTGCTGGCGACGCGCGTCCCCTCCCTGTTCGGCGCGGCTCGGCGCCCGGCGCCGGCCGAGCCCGAGCCCGTCCCGGCGGCGGCGCTCGCAGCGGGGGAGTAGCGGGCGGGCTTTCCCAAGCTGATCCTGGCGAAAAACGGGCGGCCACCTGGCCGCCCGTTCGCGTTGCATGTCACCCCCCTGCACGGGACTTGCGTCGTCCGTTTGGCCCGGTTGCGTCGGAGACTCACCCAGGCCCCTCGGATCCATGCGTAACGCGCTTCTGTCCGCAATCGCCCTCTACGCACTGCTGGACGTCGGTGTGCTCACGCCCGCGCCGGCACCCGCGCAGGCGACCGCCTCCCGGGCGGAGACGACGCGCGGGCCCGTGGCGCTCTCGTACGACACGTACCGGCTCCCGAACGGGCTCAACGTGGTCCTCTCCAGGGACACGTCGGTCCCGGTGGTGGCGGTCAACCTCTGGTACCACGTCGGATCGGCCGACGAGGATCCGGGGCGCACCGGCTTCGCGCACCTCTTCGAGCACATGATGTTTCAGGGCTCGGAGCACGTCGGCGAGGACCAGCACTTCAAGATCGTCCAGGAGGCGGGCGGGAGCCTGAACGGCTCCACGAACCCGGACCGCACCAACTACTACGAGGCGGCGCCGTCGAACTTCCTGGAGACCCTGCTCTGGCTGGAGTCCGACCGCATGGGCTTCCTCCTTCCCGCCATGACGCAGCAGAAGCTGGACAACCAGCGCGACGTGGTGAAGAACGAGCGGCGCCAGCGGTACGAGAACCAGCCGTACGGGCTCGCCCAGGAGACGATCCGGGAAATGCTCTATCCGAAGGGGCACCCCTACCACCACACCACCATCGGCTCGATGGCGGACCTCTCGGCGGCGAGCATGGAGGACGTGCAGGCGTTCTTCCGGAGGTACTACACGCCGAACAACGCCTCGCTCGTCATCCGCGGCGACTTCGACCCGGCCGAGGCGAAGCGGCTCGTGGCCCGGTACTTCGGCCCCATTCCCCAGGGCCCGGCCGTCAACCGGCCCCAGGTGGCTCCGGTGCGCCTGCAGGAGGCGCGCTACCGCGTGCTCGAGGACCGCGTCCAGCTTCCGCAGCTCTACCAGGTCTGGCCCACGCCCGCACGCTTCGCGGAGGGAGACGCCGAGCTGGACGTGCTCGGGCTCATCCTGGCCGACGGCAAGAACTCGCGGCTCTACCGCCGGCTCGTCTACGAGGACCAGCTCGCCCAGTGGGTCTCGGCCTCCCAGAACGGCCAGTCGCTCGCGGGGCAGTTCGGCGTCACCGTGCGGGCCAAGGCGGGAGTGGACCTGGACCGGATCGAGCAGATCGTGAACGAGGAGGTCGAGCGTATCCGGCGCGAGCCCCCGAGCCCGCGCGAGGTGGAGCGTGCCGTCAACAACATCGAGGCCTCCTTCATCCGGCGCCTGCAGAGCAACCTGGCCGTAGCCGACCAGCTCAACGCGTACGCCGTCTACACGGGCAATCCCGGCTACCTGGGCGAGGACCTGGGGCGGTACCGGGCGGTCACCCCCCAGGCGGTGCAGCAGGCGGCCCGGCAGTACCTGGGGACGGGGCGTGTCGTGCTGAGCGTCGTCCCCCAGGGCAAGCTCGACCTCCAGGCCTCTCCCTGAGGAGGCAGCGCCGTGAAGATGCGTGTCCCCGAGCTACGGATCGATGCCATGACCAGTCTGCTCCAGCTCCCCCGCCCCTCCGCGTGCGCCGTGGGCCTGCTCGTCGCCGCACTCGCGGCGTGCGCACCGGCACCGCCCGAGGCGGCCGTCGCGCCGGCGCCGGAGGTGAACCGGGCGGTTCAGCCGGTACCCGGGCCCACGCCCGACGTGGACCTCCCCGACGTGCAGCGCCGCACGCTCTCGAACGGGCTCGACGTGTGGGTCGTCCAGCGGCGGGACGTCCCGCTGGTCACGCTCCGCATGATCACCAACGCGGGCTCCGCGGCCGAGCCCGCCCAGAGGTCCGGCCTGGCATCGCTCACCGCGGCCATGCTCGACGAGGGGACGGCGACGCGCTCGGCGCTCCAGATCGCGGACGAGGTGGACTTCCTGGGCGCGAGCCTCGGAACGGGCGCGGGCTACGACGCCGCCTTCGCGACGCTCTCCACGCTGAAGCGCACGCTCCCGGCCGCGCTGGAGGTGTACGCGGACGTGATCACGAATCCGGCCTTCCCCGAGCGGGAGCTGGAGCGTGTGCGCAGGGAGCGGATCACCTCGCTCATCGAGGCGCTGGACCGCCCCTCCGCGGTGGCGTCCGAGCAGGCGGCGCTCCGGATCTACGGGCCCCAGCACCCGTACGGGCGGCCGCCGGAAGGGACCGTCGCCTCCCTTGGAGGATTGCGCGGCGACGACCTGCGGCAGTTCTACCGCAGCTACTACCGCCCGAACAACTCGACCCTGCTCGTGGTCGGGGACGTGTCCGCGGACGAGATCACGCCCATGCTGGAGCAGGCCTTCCGCGGCTGGCAGAGAGCGGAGGTGCCGGCCATCCGGTACCCGGCGCCGCCCGCGCCGCAGGCGGCGACCCGCGTCTACCTGATCGACAAGCCGGACGCCGCGCAGTCGGAGATCGTGATCGGGCACCTGGGGGTGGCCCGCAAAAACCCGGACTACTTCCCGCTCCTGGTGCTGAACACCATCCTCGGCGGACAGTTCTCCAGCCGGATCAACATGAACCTGCGCGAGGAGAAGGGCTACACGTACGGCGCCCGCACCGCCTTCTCCATGCGCCGCCAGCCGGGTCCCTTCCTCGCCTCGGCGGCCGTGCAGACGGCCACGAGCAAGGAGTCCGTGATCGAGTTCATGAAGGAGCTGGAAGAGATCCGCGGGCGCCGCCCGGTCACGCGCGAAGAGCTCGAGTCCGCCAAGGCCGGGCTGGTGCGTCGCGAGCCGCTCGACGTGGAAACCCAGGCCCAGCTGGCGAGCCGCCTGGAGGCCATGGTCCTCTACGACCTCCCCGAGGACTACTTCGACACCTACACGGAGCAGATCGAGGCGGTGACCCTGGCGGACGTGGAACGGGTCGCGCGCGAGCACCTGCACCCGGAGCGCTTCGCGGTCGTGATCGTGGGAGACCGGTCCCGCATCGAGGCGGGGCTCCGGGAGCTGCCGTATCCCCTGGAAGTCGTTCCCCTGGAGCGGCGCGTGGCCCCCGGCACGAACTGATGGAGCGTGGCTCGGGCAGGGGACGACGGGCGGGCGCCGCGAACGTGCGGTGCCCGCCTCTGTGTCGGCGTCCCGACCTGCTCCGATCCCCGGAACAGATGGCTCATTTTCCCGGCCGGCGGGTAGGCAGTACGCTCTGGATCGAACGAACACCCAGGAAGCGAACCGGATGAGGAGACTCTCTGGACGGAAGATCGCCGCGGCCGCGGGTCTGCTGGCGGCCGTGTCCATCGCGGCGTGCAGTCCGGCGGCCCGGATGCCGGACCGGGGGAGCGCCGGGCCCGCCGCCGGGGCGGATGCGGGCCCCGCGCCCGGGGAGCGCAGCTACACCGGGGCCGACGTGCGCTTCATGCAGGGGATGATCGCCCACCATGCCCAGGCCCTGGCGATGACCGCCCTGGCGCCCGCCCGCAGCCGGCGCGAGGACGTGCGCCTGCTCGCGGAGCGCATCGAGGTGTCGCAGGAGGACGAGATCGCGGCGATGCGGCGCTGGCTGGAGAAGCGCGGCGAGGCGGTCCCCGGCCCGGACGCGCACCACGGGCACCATGGCTCCGGCGGCCATGCGCTCATGCCCGGGATGCTCACCCCGGAGGAGCTGGCCCGGCTGGCCGCGGTGACGGGCTCCGCGTTCGACCGGCTGTTCCTGGAATCGATGATCCGCCACCACGAGGGCGCGCTGGTCATGGTCCGGGAGCTGTTCGCCAGCCGGGGCGCCGGCCAGGAGCCGGAGATCTTCCAGTTCGCCACCGAGGTCGACGCCGACCAGCGCGTCGAGATCGCGCGCATGCGCGCGATGCTGGACGCGCTCCCGTCCGGCGCCGGCCGGCGCTGACGGATCCGGATGGGGACCCGTCGGCACACGCAAGACCCTACAGCAAGGACCCAGATGAGATTCGAACCGATCGTCCGGAAGCGAAGTGCACGTTGGACAGCCGCTCTGGCCTGGCCGCTCCTGCTCGGGGCGGCGCTGCTCTCCATGGCGGCCGAAGCGGGCGCGCAGCAGCCGAAGCTCCTCGGCACGCCCATCGATCCGCGGACCCGGCTCCGCGCGGGCGTGGCCGACGCCGGACAGGCGGTGAGCGGCCTCGAGCTGGTGGCGCACCGCCCGCGCCCGCAGGGCTTCTTCAACCCCGCGGACCCGGGCGACAGCGGGTTCTCCAACACGGACCTCGCGTTCCGCGGCAACCACCTCTTCGTGGGCAGCTACAACGGCTTCCAGGTCTGGGACATCTCGAACCCGAGCAGCCCCACCCTGCGGTCCTCCCTCGTCTGCCCGGGCGGCCAGGGCGACGTCTCGGTGTGGGGGAACCTGCTCTTCGTCTCGGTGGAGCAGACCCGCGGCCGCGTCGACTGCGGCGCGCAGGGGGTCGCGGACACCGTGAGCGCCGAGCGCTTCCGCGGCCTGCGCATCTTCGACGTCAGCAACCTCGACGCGCCCAGGCAGGTGGCCGCGGTCCAGACCTGCCGCGGCTCGCACACCCACACGCTGGTGTCGGACCCGCAGGACCCGGCCAACGTGTACGTGTACATCTCCGGCACGGGCCCGGTGCGGCCGGCGGAGGAGCTCGCGGGCTGCTCGGGCCTCCGCCCAGAGGAGGACCCGAACACCTCGCTCTTCCGCATCGAGGTCGTCCGCGTGCCGCTGGCCTCCCCCCAGGAGGCCCGGATCGTCAACGCGCCGCGCATCTTCGCCGACCCGGCGACCGGCGCCATCGCGGGCCTCTGGCGGGGCGGGGCCCACGGCCCGGGGACGCAGGAATCGTCGGAGACCAACCGGTGCCACGACATCACCGTCTACCCGGAGGTCGGGCTGGCGGCGGGAGCGTGCGCGGGGAACGGGATCCTCCTGGACATCCGCGACGTGGCCAACCCGAAGCGGATCGACGAGGTGAGTGATCCGAACTTCGCCTTCTGGCACTCGGCGACCTTCGACAACGAAGGCACCAAGGTGATCTACACCGACGAGTGGGGAGGCGGCAGGGCGCCCCGCTGCCGGGCGACGGACCGGCCCGAGTGGGGGGCCAACGCGATCTTCACGCTGGCCGACCGCCGCGACCTCGGGTTCGCCGGCTACTACAAGCTGCCGGCCCCGCAGACGGCGCAGGAGAACTGCGTGGCCCACAACGGCTCGCTCATCCCGGTGCCGGGCCGCGACATCATGGTCCAGGCCTGGTACCAGGGGGGCGTCTCGGTGTTCGACTTCACGGACCCGGCGAACCCGGTGGAGATCGCGTACTTCGACCGCGGCCCGATGAGCCCGACCGAGCTGCTCTCGGGCGGGTACTGGTCCGCCTACTGGTACAACGGCCACGTCTACGGCTCGGAGATCGGCCGCGGGCTGGACGTGTTCCGGCTGGAGCCCGGCGAGCACCTCTCGCGGAACGAGATCGAGGCGGCGCGGCTGGTGCACATGGAGCAGTTCAACCCGCAGCTCCAGCAGAAGCTGGTCTGGCCCGCGAGCTTCGTGGTGGCGCGCGCCTACCTCGACCAGCTCACGCGCAACCGCGGCCTCGCGGGGGACCGGCTCACTCGCACCGCGCGCGAGCTCGACCGGGCCGAGCGGCTGGAGGGGGCTCCCCGGCGGGCCGCCCTGACGCGCCTGGCGGCGCAGCTGGAGCGCGACGCGCAGGGAGCGGGCGACCCGGCCCGCGTGCGGTCGCTCGCGGCCGCCGTCCGGGACCTGGCGGGCGCGCAGGGCTGAGCGCCGCCGCCGGGGCGGCGGGTGTTGATACGCGGGGCCGGGGGATGTACTCTTCCCCCGGCCCCTCCGTGTGCACGTCTCCCACCCGCACCCCGCCCGGCCGCCCATGCTGGAAACGCTCCTGATCGTCTTCGTCCTCGCCTCGTTCGTCGGCTTCGAGGTGATCAGCAAGGTTCCCGCGACGCTCCACACCCCGCTGATGTCCGGCTCCAACGCCATCAGCGGCATCACCATCGTCGGGGCGCTGGTGGTCGCCGGGATGGTGGACTCGCCCTGGGCGCGGTGGCTGGGCTTCGGCGCCCTGGTGCTCGCCACCATCAACGTGGTGGGCGGCTACCTGGTGACCGACCGGATGCTGCAGATGTTCCGGAAGAAGGAGCCGGCGCGGGGCGCGGCCGGCGGCACGGACCGCGACCGCTGAGGGGGGGCGCCATGCAATCCGCCATCACCCTCGCCTACCTCGTCGCGGCCGTCCTCTTCATCCTGGGGATGAAGCGGATGAACTCGCCCGGCACCGCCCGGTCGGGGAACCAGCTCTCGTCCGTGGGGATGCTGATCGCCGTCGTCGCCACGCTGCTGCAGGGCCGGATCCTCGCGCCCTGGATGATCGTCGCCGGGCTCGCGCTGGGGGCCGCCATCGGCGCGGCGCTGGCGCTCCGGGTACAGATGACCTCCATGCCGGAGATGGTGGCCGCGCTGAACGGCTTCGGCGGCGGCGCCTCGGTGCTGGTAGCCGTCGCCGAGGTGGCGCGCTACCTGAACGCCCAGGCCGAGGGGGCGGACGCCGCCGCCTTCGCCCGGCACGGGCTGGAGCCGCTGGGCGCCACGACGACGGTGACCGTGCTCCTGTCGGTGCTCATCGGCTCGGTGACCTTTTCCGGGTCCTTCGTCGCCTTCGGCAAGCTGAACGGAAAGGTCTCCGGGAACCCCATCTTCTTCCCGGGGATGCGCGCGGTCACGGCGCTCCTCGCCCTGGGCGCCCTGGCCGCGGCGGCGTACCCGCTGGTGAGCCTGGGCGGCGCCGCCTTCGACGCGGAGCCGCTCTGGGCCGCCGCCTGGATCCTGGTGGCGGTGGCGCTGGTGCTGGGGGTGCTCCTGGTGATCCCCATCGGCGGGGCGGACATGCCGGTGGTGGTCTCGCTCCTCAACTCATACTCCGGGCTCGCCGCGGCCTCCACCGGGTTCGTGCTCCGCAACTACGCCCTCATCGTAAGCGGGGCGCTGGTGGGCGCGGCCGGGCTGATCCTCACCAAGATCATGTGCGACGCCATGAACCGCTCGCTCCTGAACGTGCTCCTGGGCGGGTTCGGGACCGGGGGCGGCGAGGCCGCGGCGGGCGGAGGCGGGACGGCGGTGTCGGGGTCGGTGCGCTCCACCACCCCGGACGACGCGGCCGTGCTCCTGGCCTACGCGGACCGGGTGGTGATCGTCCCCGGGTACGGCCTGGCGGTGGCGCAGGCGCAGCACGCCGTGCGCGAGCTGGCGGACCTGCTCCAGGCGCGCGGCGTGGGGGTCTCCTACGCCATCCACCCGGTGGCGGGGCGCATGCCCGGGCACATGAACGTCCTCCTGGCCGAGGCCAACGTCCCCTACGACCAGCTCTACGACATGGAGGAGATCAACGACCAGTTCGAGCGGACCGACGTGGCGCTGGTGATCGGGGCCAACGACGTGGTGAACCCCGCCGCGCGGAACGACCCCGCCAGCCCCATCCACGGGATGCCCATCCTGAACGTGGACCAGGCCAGGAGCGCCATCGTCATGAAGCGGAGCATGGCGGCCGGGTACGCGGGGGTGGAGAACGAGCTGTTCTACCTCCCCAACACGCAGATGCTCTTCGGCGACGCCAAGAAGTCGCTGGAGCGGCTGGTGTCCGAGGTCAAGGCGCTGTAGGCCGCCCCCGGTGAAGGCTGGGCGGCAGCGCGCGGAGCGGTTACCTTTCACCCGGTCCCGTTCTGCCACGTCCCCAACGAGCCGCATGCCATGAGAAGATTCGCCGTCGCCGCACTCCTCCCGCTGGCCGCGCTGCTCACCGCCGCGGGCGTCCGCGAGCACCGGGAGAGCCAGGAGCGCGCCGCCATCGAAGCCGCCGTCTACGACTACGTGGACGCGCTCTACCGGGTGGAGCCCTCGCGGGTGGAGCGCAGCGTCCACCCGGAGCTCACCAAGCGCGGCTTCCACCGCCCCCAGGAGGGAGCCCCGTACCGCGAGCTCAAGATGACCTACACGCAGCTCCGCGACCTGGCCGGGTCCTGGAACCGCGAGGGCCGCGTGGACCCCGCCCGCGCCGTGCGCGAGGTCACGGTGCTGGACGCGCTCGACCAGACGGCGAGCGCCAAGCTGGTGGCGGACTGGGGCGTGGACTACCTGCACCTGGCCAAGTACGACGGGCGCTGGCAGATCGTGAACGTGCTCTGGCAGAGTCCCCCGCCGCCGCTCCCCACCCCCTGACGGTTACCGGCCGGAACGAGCGACGCCGCCCCGAAGCATGGGGCGGCGTCCGGCTTCCGTGCGAGGCGTCTCGACCCCTGCGACGTCAATGGGTCGCGTTCCGGACCGCTTCCGGCGCCCTGCCGTCGAACGTGCCCCAGCGGCGGTACCAGTCCATCATGTAGAGCTGGGTGCGCATCCAGTTCGACGGGCGCGAGCCGGTCCCGTGGTACTCGCCCTCGAATCGCAGCAGGGTAGCAGGCACGCCGCGCATCTTCAGGGCGGCATAGTACTCCTCCGACTGGGGCATGGGGGTTCGCAGGTCCAGCACGCCGGTCATGATCAGCGTCGGGGTCTTCACGTTCCCCACGTACATCAGCGGCGACTGCTTCAGCCAGGCCTGCGGATCCTCCCAGAACGGCCGGTCGAAGAAGTTGGCCGTGAAGAGCGGCACGTCCGTCTGGCCGACGAAGCTGAGCCAGTTGGTGACGGGGCAGCGCACGGCGGCGGCGCGGAAGCGGTCGGTGTGGCCGATCACCCAGCTGGTGAGCACGCCGCCACCGCTGCACCCGCCCACGAACAGGTTGTCCGGGTCCGCGTACCCCTTCGCGATCACCGCGTCCACCCCGGCCATCAGGTCGTCGTAGTCCACGCTTGGATAGGCGCGCTGGATGGCGTTGCCGAAGGTGGTGCCGTACCCGGTGCTCCCACGCGGGTTGGTGTAGAGCACCACGAACCCGTTGGCGGCGAAGTTCTGGAACATCGGGTTGAAGCCGACGTTGTACATCGAGTGCGGACCCCCGTGGATCTCCAGGATCAGCGGGTACTTCCGCGCGGGGTCGAACGTCGGCGGCGTCACGATCCACCCCTGCACCCGCGTTCCCCCGGAGGAGGTGTACCACACCTCCTCCAGGTCGCTCAGACGGACGCCCCGGAGAAGGTCGGCGTTGACGTGCGTCAGCTGCTCGAGGTCGCGGGGGTTGCGGAGCCCGAAGCGCACCACGTCGGGGGGCTGCTTGAAGGTGCTGCGTACTCCCACCCCCACACCGCCCCGCCCCACCGAGCGGAGCGAGAGCATCTGCGCCCCCGTGGTGACCGGCCGAACCCCGCCGCGGAGCGAGGCGAAGTAGACGTTGCTGGCCCCTTCGCTCTGGGCGGTGAAGTAGACGCCGCTGCCGTCCGGCGCCCAGATCAGGTTGTCCGGGTCCCGGTCGAAGCCGCTCGAGATCTTCCGCAGCCCGCTCCCGTCGGCGCCCATCACCCAGACGTCTCTAGCGCGGTAGCTCATCCGCGAATACGGGGCGCCGACGAAGGCGATCCGCCGCCCGTCCGGGGAGATCGCCGGATCGGCCCAGGAGCCGCGCTCCGGCGTGAGCTGCCGCACCGCACCGCTGGCCACGTCCACCGCGTACAGGTAGGAGTCGCGGTAGACGGTGTCCGGGTTCTCCACCCTGAGCCCCTCCACGACCACGGTCCGGCCGTCCGGCATCCAGTCCCACGTCACACCGCCGGGAAGCTGGTCGAAGCGCGAGCCCACGCTCCAGTCGCCCGAGGTCATCTGCCGCGCCGTTCCGCCGTCCGCGGGGACCACGAAGAGGTGAACGTTGCCCGCCTTGAGGAGGCCCTGCCGGTCGGCCCGGTAGTGCAGCCGGTCCACCACCCGGGGCGCCTCCGTCCACTGCGCCCCCTCGGGCGCGGCGGGGAGGTCGATCTTCCAGCGGCTCTCCTGCGGCACGTGCTTCGTGAAGCCGAGCCACTTCCCGTCCGGCGACCAGCGCAGGTTGGCGGGGGGCTCGGAGAGGCGCGTGACCTGCGTGGCGCCCTCCGCGTCGAGGTACTTCACCCACACCTGCGTACCCTTCGGCTGTCCCTCGGCGAGGTAGGCGATCCGCTTCCCGTCGGGCGACCAGACCGCGCTCGACCCGTCGACCAGGACGCGGTTGCGGCCTCCGTCCGCGTCCATGATCCACAGGCTCGATTCCCAGCGGTCCTTCAGCTTGTTCACCCAGCGGCGCGTGTAGACGATCTGGCGGCCGTCCGGCGAGATCTGCGGGTCGGCCACCGTCTCGTAGTCCAGGTACCTGGCGGTGGTGAAGAGAGAGTCCGAGCGCACCTCCTGCGCCCCGGCGGGGGGTGAGGCTGGACCCGCGCCCAGCAGGAGCGCGATGGCCAGGACCATCGGATGGCGGTTTCGCATGGCGTCTCCCGTGAAATGAGCGGACAGGGACTCCCGTCATGCTAGAGCGGATCCCGCGCGCCCGCAAGACATGTGTTCCCACCCCCTTCCGCGGTCCCCGGCCATCCGGCCCGCGCTTGCGGCGGGGGCATGGACGGGCTACCTGTGTCGGAACAGGCGATGCACGTCCATCCGGGCCCGAGGGCCGAAAGGAGTGGGATCGTGACAGAGAACCGGGGAGGGGTGCGGCTCTTCCGCTGGGAGGAGATGCCGCGCGAGCGGGTGACGGACCAGATCGACCGCAGGGTGATCACGGGCGACGGGATGATGCTGGCGCACGTGTATCTGAAGAAGGGATCCATCGTCCCCAGGCACTTCCACGACAACGAGCAGCTCACCTACATCCTCGAGGGGGCGCTCCGCTTCTGGATCGGCGAGGACGAGGCGGAGGAGATCGTGGTGCGGGCGGGCGAGGTGCTGCACATCCCCTCCAACGTTCCGCACAAGGCGGAGGCGCTGGAAGACACGCTCGACGTGGACGTGTTCTCCCCGCCGCGGCAGGACTGGCTGAACGGTACGGACAGCTACTTTCACCAGCGGTGAGCCGATGGATCTGGGGCTGAAGGACCGGGTGGCGCTGGTGGCGGGGTCCAGCCGGGGGCTGGGGCGGGCGATCGCCGAGGAGCTGGCGGCCGAAGGAGCCGCGGTGATGCTCTGCGCCCGCAGGGAGGACTCCCTGGCGGAGGCGCTGGGCGCGATCAGGGCGAAGGGTGGCCGCGCCGCGGCGGTGGGTGCGGACGTGGGCGACCCCGAGGGCGTCCGGCGCGTGGTCGAGGCCGCCTTCCGGGAGTTCGGCCGGGTGGACGTCCTGGTCACCAACGCCGGAGGCCCCCCGTCCGGGGTGTTCGAGAGCCTCCCCCCCGAAGCGTGGGACCGGGCGCTCCGCCAGAACCTCCACAGCGTCCTGAACCTCGTGCGCGCCGTCCTCCCCGGGATGAAGGAGTGCCGCTGGGGGCGGATCCTGAACGTCACCTCCGTGGCGGTCAAGCAGCCGGTGGAGAACCTGATCCTTTCCAACAGCGTGCGCGCCGCGGTCACCGGCTTCGCCCGCACCCTGGCGAACGAGGTGGCGCCCTGGGGGATCACGGTCAACAACCTCCTCCCCGGGTACACCCGCACCGAGCGTCTGGACGAGCTGGCGGACTCGGTGGCCTCCGCCCGGGGAGTCGAGCCCGACCAGGTCCGCGCCGGGTGGATCGCACAGACGCCCATGGGCCGGCTGGGCGAGCCCCGCGAGTTCGCGGCGCTCGCGGCCTTTCTCGCCTCCGAGCGGGCCAGCTTCATCACCGGCACCTCCGTCCCCGTGGACGGGGGGTGGGTGCGCTCCCTCCTGTAGAGGTCATCCATGTCGAGCCAGATCGCAGAAACCGAGTGGATATGGCGGGACGGGGAGTGGGTCCGCTGGCACGACGCCACGGTCCACGTCCTCTGCCACTCTCTCCAGTTCGGCTCCTCCATCTTCGAGGGGATCCGCTGCTACGCCACGCCGGGCGGACCGGCGATCTTCCGGCTCCGTGACCACCTGCGGCGGCTGTTCGACTCCTGCCGGATCTACCGCATCCCCCTGGAGCACACCCCCGAAGCGCTGGCCGAGGCGTGCCGGCAGGTGGTGGAGCGCAACGAGGTGGAGTCCTGCTACCTCCGTCCGATGGTGCTGCGCGGGTACGGCGCCGCGGGGATGAACCCGGTGGGGAGCCCGGTGGAGACGTACCTGATGTGCTGGCCCTGGGGGACCTACCTGGGCGAGGGCGCCCTGGAGAACGGGGTGGACGTGAAGGTCGCGAGCTGGCAGCGGCAGGAGCCCAACACCTACCCCGCGGCGGCCAAGGCGGCGGGCAACTACCTGAACTCGCAGCTCAGCCGCATGGAAGCGCTGGCCGACGGCTACGCGGACTGCATCGCGCTGGGGCCGGGGGGGCTGGTGAGCGAGGGGACCGGACAGAACGTCTTCCTGGTACGGGACGGGGTCCTGCACACCCCCCCTCTGGACGGCACCAACCTGAACGGGATCACCCGCGACTGCATCCTCACCCTCGCGCGCGACGAGGGGATCCCGGTGCGCGAGCAGGGGGTGCCGCGCGAGTCGCTGTACACCGCGGACGAGATCTTCTTCACCGGCACCGCCTCGGAGGTGACGCCCATCCGCAGCGTGGACCGGATCCCCGTGGGGGAGGGGCGGATGGGGCCCCTCACCCGGCTCCTCCAGCAGCGCTACCTGGACGTCGCGACGGGGCGCGCCCCGGACCCGTACGGCTGGCTCACCCCGGTGCGGCAGCCGGCTGGACCGGCACCGGGGAAAGAGTCCTGACCGGACCGGACCTCCCGGGCTACGTCCGGGAGGCCGGCTCCCGGTGCGACCCCCGCGCCGCGCCCGCGGCGGCACCGAGTGCCGCGCCGGCCAGCATGGAGGCGTGCACCGCAAAGGCGCGCCACCCCCCTTCCCAGGGCACCGGGGGGTAGTGGGCGGCCAGCAGCGTCACCAGGATCCCCACGGAGTGGCCGACCACCGCGCCCCAGAAGATGGTCCGCGACCGGGCGGTGCGGCGGCGCAGCCGGTGGCCCAGCCACAGCAGCAGCGCGGGGACGGCGAACAGGCCGGCGAGGAGCGCGGCGGTCACCCGCCCCTCCGCGGGTACAGCCAGAGCCAGTACCCGCTGACGACCAGGACGGCCAGCGCCACGGCGGCGAGGTCGCTGAGCAGGATCCCCTGGTCGCCGAAGATCTCGCCCGAATGCAGCTTTTCCAGGAACACGTCGTTCCGCTCGCCGACGTGTAGCACGCGCCCGGTCGCCAGGTCGACGGTCACCTCGTGGGCCGCCCGGTCGTCGAAGCGCACCTTGGCGAAGCCGTCACCCGGACGCACGTCCATGCGGTCGACCCCCGCGGCGGCCACCTGCACGGGGACGGCGCCCTCCGCGCGGCGGGCCAGCTCGGCGAGGGGGAGCGAGCGGGAGAGGGCTCCGGGCTCGGGATTTCGCACGCGCGGCATCAGTCCCAGCGCGCGCTTGTGGTTCAGCAGCACGCCCGTGACGCAGATGATCAGCACGATGCCCGTGGTGGCGACGCCCAGCCACAGGTGCGAGTAGAACATCCACCGCGCCCATCCGCGTGAGCCGCCCCGCGCGCGCGGCGCCGCGGCGCCCTCGCCGGCCGTCGTCGTCGGTTTCATCCCTGGAGTCTACCGTTCCCGCCTTCCGCGGCGGTGGCAAGAAAGCTGCGGCGCCCGGCCGGATCCCCCGGCCGCGCTCCCCGGGTGCCCTGCCGTCGTCCAGACCCGAACCCCCGCGATCCATGCACCGACTCTGCAGTGCAGTCGCCGCGCTCGCCCTGCTCGCCGCCCCGTCGGCGGCGGCGCAGGTGGAGCACAACACCCCGCCGCCCAGCGACACCGTGCGCTACCGCGGCCTGGCCTGGCGCAACCTGGGCCCCGACCGCGGCGGGCGGTCCATCGCCGTGGCCGGCAGCAACACCCGCCCGCTGGAATACTACTTCGGCGCCACCGGCGGCGGGCTGTGGAAGACCACGGACGGCGGCACCACCTGGCAGCCCGTGACCGACGGGCAGATCGGCAGCGCCAGCGTCGGCGCGGTCGAGGTGTGCCAGGCCAATCCCGACGTGCTGTACATCGGCACGGGCGAAACGCAGCTGCGCGGCAATATCCAGCCGGGCGACGGCGTGTACAAGAGCACCGACGCCGGGAAGACATGGACGCACGTGGGGCTGCGCGAGTCGCGCAACATCGGCCGGGTGCGGATCCATCCCACCGACTGCGACGTCGCCTACGCGGCGGCGTTCGGCCACTACAGCGAGCCCAATCCCGAGCGCGGCATCTACCGCACCACCGATGGCGGGAAGACCTGGGCGCGCGTGCTGCACCGCGACGAGCGCACCGGCGGCGTGGACGTCTCCATCGACCCCCGGAACCCCCGGGTGGTGTTCGCCGCGCTCTGGGAAGCATGGCGGAACCAGTGGGGGATGTCGAGCGGCGGCCCGGGCAGCGGCCTCTTCCGCAGCAGCGACGGCGGCGACACCTGGACGGAGCTCACCCGCGCGCCGGGGATGCCGGCGGAGGGGGTGGTCGGCAAGATCGGCGTTTCCGTCTCGCCGGCGGACTCCGTGCGCGTCTACGCCATCGTGGAGCACGACTCGGGCGGGGTCTTCCGCTCCGACGACCGCGGCGCCACCTGGGAGCGGACCAACGGCGAGCGCAAGCTGCGGCAGCGCGCCTTCTACTACACCCGCCTGCTGGCCGACCCCAAGGAAAAGGACCGCGTGTACGTGCTGAACGTGGGCTTCTTCCGTTCCGACGACGGAGGGAAGACGTTCCCCACGGCCATCCGCGTGCCCCACGGCGACAACCACGACCTGTGGATCGCCGCCGACGACAACCAGCGGATGGTGGAGGGGAACGACGGCGGCGGCAACGTCAGCGTCAACGGCGGCAAGACGTGGACGGAGCAGGACTACCCCACCGCGCAGATCTACCGCCTGGCGCTCACGCACCACCAGCCGGCGATGGCGTGCGGAGGGCAGCAGGACAACACCACCGTCTGCGTCCCCATCCGGGGCTGGGCGCACCTCAACGCTGGAGGGCGCAACTTCTTCGCCGCGGGGGGATGCGAGTCGGGGTACGTGGCCCCGCACCCCACCGACACCGACGTCTTCTACGCCGGGTGCTACGGCGGCGCGCTGGACCGCTTCGACCGCTCCACGGGGGCCAGCCGCCCGGTGAACGTGTGGCCCGAGAACCCCATGGGCCAGTCGGCCGAGGACCTCCGCGAGCGGGTGCAGTGGACGTTCCCCATCGTCTTCGACCCGCACGACCCCGGCACGCTGTACACGGGCACGCAGCACCTGTGGAGGACCACCACCGGGGGGCAGAGCTGGGAGCGCATCTCGCCCGACCTCACCCGCGCCGACCCGACCACGCTGGGTCCCTCGGGCGGGCCGATCACCCGCGACCAGACCGGGGTGGAGACGTACGCCACCCTCTTCGCCATCGGACCGAGCCCCCTGGAGCGGGGGCTCATCTGGACGGGCTCGGACGACGGCAGGGTGCACGTCACCCGGGACGGCGGCGGCAGCTGGGCCGACGTGACGCCGCCGTCCCTGCCCGAGCACACCAAGATCCACACGATGGAGCCGTCGCCGCACCGGGCCGGGACGGCGTACCTGGCCGGCAACCGCTTCCTGCTGGGCGACTTCCGCCCCTATCTGTTCCGCACCGACGACTTCGGCCGCACCTGGACGCCGATCGCCGGGAACCTGCCCGAGGGCGAGTTCCTGCGCTCGGTGCGCGAAGACCCGGTGCGCCCCGGGATGCTGTACGCGGCCACGGAGCGGGGGATCTGGGTCTCCTGGAACGACGGGCGGGAGTGGGAGTCGCTGCGGCTGAACCTGCCCGTGGTGCAGGTGTCGGACGTAGCGGTCCGCGACGCGGACATCGTGATCAGCACGCACGGCCGCTCCTTCTACGCGCTGGACGGCGGCGCGCACCTGCTGCGCCAGCTGAACGACGTGCCCGCACAGGCTGCCACCCCGCCGGCGCGGCGCACCGCGGCGGCCGCGCGGACCGGCACCCGGCTGTTCCGCCCGGCGGAGACCACGCTGGGGGTGGACCGGGGCGTGACCGTCTACTACTCGCTGGCCCGCCCAGCGCGCCGGGTGACGCTCGAGTTCCTGGACGCGCAGGGCCAGGTGATCCGCTCCTTCAGCCACGACGCGCGCCCCGACTCGGCGCGAAAGGCGGGTGCCGCGGGAGGCGCGGGCGAGGACGACGACGAGCGCCCGCGCAGCCAGCGGTACGCGCCCAACCAGGTGGGGATGAACCGCTTCACCTGGAACCTGCGCCACCCCGGCCCCACGTCGTTCCCGGGGATGATCCTGTGGGCCGCCGACACGGCCGCCGGCCCGCGGGTGGTGTCCGGCACCTACACCGTCCGGCTGACGGCGGACGGCCGGGCGCTGCGGCAGGACTTCGCCGTGCGCACCGACCCGCGGCTGCGCGGCGTCACCCAGGCCGACCTGCAGCGCCGGTTCGACTTCGCCATGCGGATCCGCAACCGGGTGAGCGAGGCCAACGACGCCGTGCTGCTGATCCGCGGCGTGCGCCAGCAGGTGCAGGACCGCCTGGGCCGCACGCAGGACGCCGAGGTACGCGCAGCCGGCGATGCGCTGCTTGCGCGCATCGCCGAGATCGAGGAGCGGCTGTACCAGGTGCGAAACCAGAGCAACCAGGACCCGCTGAACTACCCGATCCGGCTGAACAACAAGCTGGCCGCGCTCATGAGCCACGTCGAAAGGGCGGAGAGCGCGCCCACCGCGCAGGCTCGCCAGGTGTTCGACACCCTCTCGGCGCAGCTGGACCGCGAGCTGGCAGCGCTGGACCAGGTCTTTGCGCAGGAGCTGGAGGCGTTCAATCGCGTGCTGCGCGCGCACCGGCTCCCCCCCGTCGCCCGGACGCCGCTCCGCGCGGAGGCCGCCGCTGGCGAGCCGGCCGGATCGGAGGACGCGGAGGAGGAGCCGAAGCACTGGTAGCGGCCGGTGGCTGAACACCCCGTGGAGCACGAAGCGGGGGG